>JAILRX010000162.1 GCA_024697985.1 Treponemataceae bacterium
TACAAACTTCTGTGATTAGAATAATAATAACATCGGAAATCTCAATCGTCAAGGAAAACTACTATACTAGAAAATGCTTGTTTGACAGTGAATATTTTGATATAGTATAATTTGACTTTATTTGAGGCAAATAGTGGCTAGAAATAGAAAATATAAAAGAGTCGAAAAAAATGTCGTTTCTAAAATAATCTCAAAAATTACAGCTTTTTTCAAAGCCATAGGAAATGGTTTTAAAAAGTTTATTGAGTTTGGATGCAGAAAGATAACGATTATGATAGTTCCTCATTCCGAAAAAAAACCTTTGCATTTTCAGACATCGGTTTTTGCTATTTCGTTGGGATGCATAGTTGCCGTAGCTCTTTTCTTTTCGTTTGTGTTCTTTTCAACTCATCATGCAGGTTCTTCTGCTGAAATTGCCCGCTTGAGTGAAGAAAATCTTAAAATCCAGGCAAACCTCGATGAATTGCGTGATGAAAACAACAACCTTCTTCAGGCAGCTAAACGTTTCCAGAACTCACTTTCCAAGTCACTTGATATGGTCGGTATCGATCAGGTTGTCGGTTCAAATCAGGAAAATTTTTCAGGTGGTGACCTTTCATCACTTTTTGATATGAAAGAGCTTTCAGAAGGCTCGATAAAGGAAGCTTCGGACATCAGGCAGCTTACAAGCTATCTTGATAACAGCATCCCGCCTCTTGAGCAGATTGCAAAGATGCTTGAATCACAGGGAACGCTTTTCAGCGACATTCCATCAGTTTGGCCTTTGAAAGGCGGTATTGGACACGTTTCGATGGCATTCGGACAGAACGAACATCCTATCACCCATCAGTGGTATATTCATAAAGGTATGGACTTTTCTACATGGCGTACAGGCGACCCTATCATTGCTACTGCAAACGGACAGGTCGTAACGGCTATGTACGACAACAGTTTTGGTAACAGCGTCATCATCAAGCACAAGCACGGATTTTACACCCGATATGCGCACTTGAATTCTATCCGAGTAAAAAAAGGACAGTACGTTTCTCAGGGAGAAGTCATCGGAACTTTGGGTAACACAGGTTTGACCACTGGTCCTCACCTTCACTACGAGGTTCATATCGGTTCGGACGTTGTAGACCCGGCAAAATATGTAAACGTAAAATTAGCTAAGTAGGCGGAAAATATGGCAATTCTTTCGGACGACATTTCAATCAATACAATGGTAGGGCATGGTTCCCTTATCAGCGGAAACTTGAAAATCGACGGTTTCGTTCGAATCGACGGCAATATTGACGGCAATCTTGAGACGACTGGAAAAATCATCATCGGGGACGATGCGAAAATCCGAGGAAACGTAACGGCAAACTCAGTCATCAGCGGCGGTATCGTGGAAGGCGATGTCGTGGCGCCTGATTTTGTGCAGCTTTTTTCTTCTGCAATTGTTCGTGGCGACGTCATTTCAAAAAAAATCACGGCAGAACAGAATTCCATAATCGACGGTTACTGCATATCAATCAAAGATGATGAAAAATTCGAGAAAATGAAAAATCAGTGGATTGATAAAAGATCCATTGCTGATAAAAATATTTTTGGAAAGAAGAACAACGGGTAAAAGATGGGCGGAGTTATCAATGATGCGCTTTATTATAATGCAGCTCTCCAGGCTTCCCAGTTAGATGCCAAAAAAAAGCAGAAATCTAATGAAGCGGTTGATTCTTCCAAGGCGGCTAAGTTTTCAAAAATGATGAAAACTGAAACTGATAACATCGAATTTCAGGAAACTGTTCCTTCGAATGAGATTCCGGAAATCGCCGGTATGAGTTTTGAAAAAGCCGAAGAGTTTTTAATTGATGAAGTTTATGCCAAAGGTGATTTGCTTAAAAAATCGCCGTTGCAGGAAAATTTTATATCATATAAAAAGGCTGTCCAGAACTTTCTGAAGTTTGTCCAAAGCCAGAGCTATGAAGTCGAGGATAAATTTCTTGTTCGAAAGGTGAAAGTTCCAGGTCATTTGAAACCTGTTTCCAGACAGAAGTGCTACAAATTGGTTAAGGTGGTTAACGAGAAGTTGGATTCGCTGGCGTCGGATATTTTATATAACCAAAGAGATCAAATCCGAATGACAACGAAAGTCGAAGAAATCAAAGGGCTTTTGATAGACGTTTTGTATTGAAAGCCGCATGAGGAGAAGAAAATGGGAGAAGTTTTCGAAAAAGATATAGAAGATTACGATGAAGATGAACGCGATTTGAGTTCTCTTGAAGATGATGATTATGATAAATCGAAAAAATTCAATAATTCAAAATTCGTTTTTCCAAGTCCGCTCTATAAATTAAAGCTTGAATATTCAAGTGAAGGTGTTTACGCTACGGCTCCGGACGACATGGAGCTGGTTCCGGGCGACTTTGTAATCATTCCAACCCGATATGGAAAAGATTTTGCCCGCGTTATGGGTACTTCAAAAAGTCCGATTGGAATTTATCCTTCGGATGTAGTTCAGATTGAACGAAAAGGAAACGACAAGGATTTCCAAAAATATAAGGCGCTTGAGGCAAAAGAAGAAAATGCCTGCAAGATTTTCCGCGAGAAGGTTGCACTTCACAATCTTGATATCAAGTTGATTGCAACTCACTACCTGCTTGAAGAATCAAAGGTGATTTTCTTCTTCAGTTCAGAAAACCGAGTCGATTTCCGCGAGCTCGTTAAGGATTTGGTCAGCGTTTTCAAGATGCGAATCGAATTGCGCCAGATTGGCGTGCGCGACGAAAGCCGGATTACAGGCGGTCTTGGCGTCTGCGGTCGTCCATATTGCTGTCATGCAGTTTCTGATGAGCTCAAGCCTGTTTCCATCAAGCTTGCAAAGGAACAGAACCTTTCGCTCAACTCGATGAAGATTTCAGGCCAGTGCGGAAGGCTTTTGTGCTGCCTTGCCTACGAAATCGACTGCTACACGGAAGGCCGAAAAAAGATGCCAGGCGAAGGTGCCAAGTTCTATTACGACGGCTCGAACTTCAGGGTTACAGAAGTCAATCCTCTCAAAGGCATGGTTAAAATGCTCGGAGACGACGGCCGAATTCTTGAAATTCCGGCAACCAGGTTTGAGAACGTGGATGGTCGCTGGAAGATTATCGCACTTTAAGCGCGTTTTAATTCAAAATCATCTTATTATTGTAAATTTTAAATAATAGTAGTAAACTCAAGGTAAGAAACTGAAACGGAAAATTTTCCGAAAAAATAATTTTCAAGGGAGGACATAATGTCCAGAAAGAAACAATCAATGGATGGTAACCAGGCTGCCGCTCACGTTGCTTATGCGTACACGGAAGTTGCAGGAATTTATCCTATTACACCATCATCACCAATGGCGGACTTTGTTGATCAGTGGTCAGCAAACGGTCAGAAAAACATTTTTGGTACTAAAACAAAAGTAATTGAAATGGAATCAGAAGCAGGTGCTGCTGGAACAGTTCACGGCTCATTGGCTGCCGGAGCTTTGACAACAACATTTACCGCTTCACAGGGTCTTCTTTTGATGATTCCTAACATGTACAAAATTGCCGGTGAACAGCTTCCAGGCGTTTTCCATGTTTCAGCACGATGTGTTGCATCACAGTCTTTGAACATCTTCGGTGATCATTCAGATGTTTACGCTTGTCGTCAGACAGGTTTTGCAATGCTCGCAGAAAGCAACCCACAGGAAGTTATGGACTTGGCTCCAGTTGCTCACCTTGCAGCAATCGAAGGAAAAGTTCCTTTCTTGAACTTCTTCGACGGATTTAGAACATCACATGAAATCCAGAAAATCGAAACTTGGGATTATGCAGATCTTAAAGAAATGTGCGACATGGATGCAGTTAAAGCATTCCGAGAGCACGCTCTTAACCCAGAACATCCAGCTATGCGTGGATCACACGAAAACGGAGACGTTTTCTTCCAGCACCGAGAAGCTTGTAACAGCGTATACGATGCACTTCCAGAAGTTGTTTCAAAATACATGGCTAAAATCAATGTTAAACTTGGAACA
>JAILRX010000172.1 GCA_024697985.1 Treponemataceae bacterium
CATCGTCTTTTGTCTTAACTCTTGAAATATTACCATCTTTATTATACCAAGTAATTGTTCCATCTGTGGATATTTCAAGTAAATAAATTGGATCATCCAAGTCATGATTTTGACCTATGCCAATTATTTCAGAATAAGTCCCATTTTGATATTCGTAAGTTTGATAAAAATATGTAAAAATTCTATCACCGTCTTCATCTAAAGACATATCCAATGAAATGTTATAAGTTTTTATCATATTTTGAAATTCAATACTTTCTTCGAAAAATCGGCTTTTTTTAGATTCATTATTCGTATAAACAGATAGCCAATTACCATCTTTATCAAAATATTGTATAGAACCAACATAACTATAAATATTATCTGCACCTTCTGCAACTTTTGTGCACTTCACTTCATAACTTCCATCAGAGTTGTATTTTCTATCAAAGTCCCCTCTCCAAGTATCACTAGACTTTATTAAACGATTTTTATCTGTATTTTCATACCAAGCTTCATATGTATTATATGAATGATCATCGTCGGCATCATAAAAATATTTTTTGTAATAAATTTGTTTGTAAGGGCTTTTTATTGAATATTGTGAATAAAAGTACTCTTTATCTGTGTTTGTAAACCAGCCTTTATTTTCTATGACATTTCCATTTTTATTAAATACACATCGATATGAACAGTTTTCATCGTGTGAATAAAGTATATAGGTACTTGTATCTTTTGTTACTTTATCTAATTTTTCATCGGTCCCAAAAACTAAACCATCGTAGTCATCCGGTCTCTCAGACGGATATATCATATATTTTACACAAAGAGGATAATCTTTTTCTGCTAACACTGTTTCGCGTGCAAAAAGGACGATATTAAATATAAATGTAATGCATAGAATAGTTAAAATTGTTTTTTTCATTTTGAGTATCCAAGTTTTTAAGTTTTGTCATTATTTATTCTATCGCATGTTTACGATTTTTGCATTAATATCTCGAAGGTTTCTTCCTACTCATCCCACTCAACATTGATATTTCTTACATCAATGTTCGGAATGTGGGCAAAGTTCGGGCAGTTCACCTTATGAACGATGATTCCCCGTCCCCTTGAAACATAACCGATTATTTCATCACCAGGCTGCGGATTGCAGCAATGCGCAAGACTTACCAGATAGTTTGAAGTTTCCCCGACCTTTATCTTGATGACACCGTTGTTCTTGGCCTTTTCTTTGAGCTCTTTGTTTCTGGCCTGCATTTCGGCCTGGGCAATTCCTTCCTGAGGAGTTGAAACGACATTAGGTCCGGCTTCTTTAGGTTTTGCTGCTTCTTCAAGTCCGTGACTTTGAAGCCATCCATGTATCTTGCTTCTTGCCTTTGGCGTTTTGACAAATTCAAGCTGGTTTGAAGTAGGATGTGCCTTTTGAGAAGTCAAAACTTCAATTGTCTGAGTATTTTTAAGTGCCTGTGAAAGCGGAATTATCGCGCCGTTTGCCTTTGCGCCAGTAATCGTTTCACCGACCTTGGAATGAACGGCGTAAGCAAAGTCAATCGCCGTAGAACCTTCCGGAAGCTCCTTTACATCACCTTGTGGAGTAAAGACGTAAATTGATTTTCCAAGAATTTCATTCTTGATCTTTTCAAAAAAGGCCTCATCAGCAAGGTCAGAACTTTTCATTTCCTTGAGTTGATTTACAACCGAAAGATTTTCAGCCTTTACAGAATCCTTGTTCGTTCCTTTTTTATAAAGCCAGTGACTGGCAACACCGTGTTCAGCAATCGAATGCATTTCCTTAGTTCGGATCTGGATTTCAAGCGGATTTCCTTCGCACATGACCGTTGTATGTAAACTCTGATAGCCGTTTGCCTTAGGCATGGCGATGTAGTCCTTGAATCTGCCTTCCATCGGCTTCCAAAGGCTGTGTACGAGACCTATCAGAATGTAACATTCTTCTTTTGTTTCACAGATGATTCGCATTGCAAGAAGGTCATAAAGTTCAGCAGCGCTTTTCTGCCTTTTTTTCATCTTTTGATAGATTGAATAAAAGTGCTTTGCTCGTTTTGTTACCGTCACGTTGATGTTTGCTTTTGCGGCCTTTTTTAATATCTGATCCTGAGCTTTTTCAAGATATTCGGTTCTTTCGTTTGATTCGAGCCTCACGATTTCCTGAATCTGATGATAGGCCTCCGAATTGAGGTATTTTAAACTCAAATCTTCAAGCTCGACTTTTTCCGATGACATACCAAGCCGGTTTGCTAACGGAGCCCAGATTTCAATTGTTTCCTGTGCGACAGTTTTCTGTTTTGCAGGATCGCTTTCGCTTATCTGCCTGATGTCATCAAGTTTTTCTGCAAGTTCTACGATTATAACTCGGATGTCATAGGCAAGTGCAAAAATCATCTTTCGGATTGCATCGCATTGCTGAAGCGTTTTGCCGCTGAACTTGAGCGCTGAAATTTTTTCCGATGTGCGGACCATGTTAAAAATTTCAGCGGAAAATTCGTTTTGCAAAACCTCGTCTTCGATGGCAGGATTTGTGTTTTTTAGAATAGCACAGATGAGGCTTTGTGTATCAAGGTTGTTTTTTGCAAGAATCCAGATTATTCGTAATCGTCGTTCCTGGTTCTCGCTGACATAAGAAAGGGCTTTTCCGATTATTTCCCTGTCTTTTTGATATTGAGGATATTGTGAAAAAAAGTTATCAATTGTGAACTGATCTTTTGAAGCTTCATCCATATTTTTATCCTTAACTTAAAGCTTTTGCGCCATAACGACTCGTGGAGCGCCTTCAAGATCTTTTAAGACCTGAATTTCAGAAAAACCTGCATCGCGGCAAAGTTCAACCGTATCCTGCGAATTGTATTCTCCTGTCTCGCACAAAAAGTAGCCGCCATTTTTCAACTTGTCAAAACTTTGGCTTACCAGCACCCTGATTACAGAAAGTCCGTCTCCGTAATTCGGGTCCCTCGTGTCGATGTAGCAGGCATCTCCATCAAGAGCCAGAATCGGTTCGTTGCGTCCGTCCCGTAAAAGGTCGTTTACCATTATTCTAGGGATATACGGTGGATTAGACAATATTATGTCGAGCTTCTGCTCATTTATTTTTTGATTTTCGTTTTCGATCAGAGGCCAAAGAACTTCGCCCAAAAAGAATTGGATTCTTCGCTTTGAGTCTTCGCCTAAAATTTCATCAGCATTTTTCTGTGCTACTTCCAGACAAAGATGAGACACATCTGTTGCAAAAAAAACAACGTCATCAGAAACATTTTTAGCCGTTGCGATTGCAATGCATCCGCTTCCCGTACAGATGTCGGCGCAAGTTTTGAATGAATTTGCGTTTATAAGTTCGATTGCCTTTTCCACAAGGATTTCAGTGTCTGGTTTTGGAATCAGAACGTTCTTGTTAACGTAAAAATCTATTCCGTAAAATTCTTTTTTTTCTGTGATATAGGCAACCGGAAAACCTGTTTTTCGCTTTTGAACGGCGGATTCTATTTGAGAAAGAAGGTTTTCATCAGCAACTTCATCAATTTGTGAATCCGAATGCGTGAAAATCCAAGTTTTATCCTTATTCAAAAAATGCATCAAAATGCAGTCGATGTCCAAAAGAGGAGTAGGGGAGTTTTCTAAGAAATTTGCCTTTTCGTGCCTGAAATCAGAAATTGTCACGAGGTTACTGACTTTCCTTTAATTTTTCTTCTTTTGCGTAGATGCAAAGAGCATCAATCAATTCATCCAGGTTTCCCTGCATTACCTGATCAAGTTTGTACAAAGTAAGGTTGATTCTGTGGTCTGTAAGTCGGTTCTGAGGAAAGTTGTATGTCCTGATTCGTTCACTTCGGTCACCGGAACCTACCATGCTTTTTCGCTCTGCGGCTCGTTCAGCATTTTTCTTTGATTCTTCCAAATCGAAAAGTCGTGCTCGCAAAACGCGCATAGCCTTTGCCTTGTTTTTAATCTGGCTTTTTTCATCCTGCTGGATTACGACGATACCTGTCGGAATATGCGTGATTCGAACGGCTGAGTCTGTCGTGTTAACGCACTGACCGCCCGGACCGCCGGCTCTCATTACGTCGATTCTTAAATCTTCCTGTCTGATTTCGATTTCTGTTTCTTCAGCTTCCGGCAAGACAGCGACTGTTACGGCACTTGTGTGGACACGGCCCTGACTTTCTGTTTCAGGAACTCGCTGTACACGGTGAACGCCACCTTCGTACCTGAGGCTTCCGTAAACATATTTTCCGCTGATGGAAAAACTGATTTCTTTATATCCGCCGACTTCGGTTTCGCTGGAATCCATGATTTCGTATTTCCAGCCCTTCATGTCAGCATATCTGGTATACATCTTGAAAAGATCGGCAGCGAAAAGTGAAGATTCGTCTCCGCCAGTACCGCCTCGGATTTCCATGATGATGTTTTTTTCTTCAAGTGGATCAGGTGGAATCAGAAGCATTTTTATATCGCCTTCGATTTTAGGCAATTTTTCTTCCAGTTCCTTGAGTTCTTCACGAGCCATTTCTTTCATCTCGTGGTCGTCTTCTTCTGTTATTAAAAGTTTCGCATCCTCAATTCCTTGGAGCACGGTTTTATATTCTTCGTATGCTTCCATGACTGAAGAAAGGTGAGAATGTTCACGCATGACATCTTTGTATTTTTTCTGATCTTTGATAAGTTCCGGATCTGCGATAAGTTTTTCTACTTCAGCAAATCGCTGAGACATCTGTTCTAGCTTCTTTAACAACATGACCCGATTATAGCAAAAAAAAAGGTGACTTACAAGAAGTCACCTCTGTGTGGAAATCGTAACGGTTTTAGTTGATTCCCCTTGCCCATGGATAGGTACTCAAATATGGATCAGGCTTGATGGCTGTAGGTGTTGCCCATACTTCATCAATTGTGCCTTCACTGTTGATTTTTCCGATTCGAACATGCTTGTAAAGGTGCTGGTTTGTTCCGTCAATTGTTACAATTCCTTCTGGAGCTTCGTAACTCAAGCCTTTCGATGCAATTCGAACTTTTTCAACATCGAACGACTGTGCTTTTTCGCATGCGAGGGCCCACATGTGTACGGCAATATATCCTGCTTCAATCGGATCTCCTGTCATTCGGTTTTCACCGTAAGCTGTTTTATAGGCAGAAACGAATTTTTCGTTCAAGGTACCGGCAGTAGATTCATAGTAGTTCCATGAAACATAATTACCGGCGAGCTGTTCGATGTTCATTTTTGCAACTTCGCTTTCAGTGATTGAAAAACTCATTACAGGAATTTTTGTAGAATTGATGCCGCTCTTTTCGAGTTCTGCAAAGAATGCTACGTTTGAATCTCCGTTCAATGTGTTCAAAATTACATCAGGTTTTGTCGCCTTGATTTTGGCAACGATGCTTGAAAAATCCGAATGTCCCATCGGAACGTATTCTTCACCAAGGCATTTTCCATCAAACTGAATCAGCTGAGCCTTGATGATTTTGCTTGCTGTGAGTGGGAAAACGTAATCGCTTCCTACGATAAACATTTTTTTACCGAATTTTTCTGCACAAAAATCAACTGCAGGAACGATCTGCTGATTTGGAGAAGCTCCCATGTACATGATGTTAGGGCTTGCTTCCATTCCCTCGTACTGTACCGGGTACCACAAAAGTCCAAAATATTCTTCAAAAATAGGTTTTACGGCTTTTCTGGAAGCTGATGTCCAGCATCCGAATACTGTCGCTACCTTTTCTGTTTGCAAAAGACGTTTTGCTTCCTGTGCGAAAATGCCAGGTTCGCTTTTTCCGTCAGCAATTACAGGTACGATTTTTTTACCCAAAACTCCGCCGTTTTCATTGATTTCCTGAATTGCCATCATTTCTGAATCGTAGACAGCACGTTCGCTGATTTCCATCGTTCCAGAAAGTGAATGGAGCAGACCAACTTTTACTGTGTTTCCGTCTTTGTTGCATCCGCTGAATCCGAGAACTGTCACGACCAGGACAGCCAATATTGTAAGTTTAAAATTTTTCATCAATCCCACCTTAAGATTATTCTTTGATAATTTCGTATGTCGACATAATACCTTTTCCTTTTATGTCGCATTTGATCGGTTCTGAGAATTTGCAGTCAGTTCCTTTCAAATGATTGTACATGTCTTCTGAAATCCTGATTCCGCCAGGATTTGCAGCTGTCTCCATACGGCTTGCAACGTTTACGGTATTTCCCCAAACATCATAGATAAATTTGGTTCTACCGATAACACCTG
>JAILRX010000173.1 GCA_024697985.1 Treponemataceae bacterium
TGAAATCAGTTCAAAAATTGATGAGGAAAATCGAAGGCAAAATCTCCTTGGCGATAAAAGCAAAAAGGAATCCGAAATAGATGAACAGAAAACTATGCTGAAAAGTTTTAACGATCGTCTTTCAAAAGCACAGGAAGAAGACAAAAAAAAGGCATCTTTGATTCAAAAACAGGCAATTCTAAAAGAAACTCTTCCCGAATACCAGGCCATCAGCGAAAAAGAAGAAAAACTTCTTGAACTCAAAAAGGATACGGAAGAAAAAGAATCTCAATTAGCTGAAAACGAAGGCCTTTGCTCAAAGAACAAAACTCGCTTTGATGAAAACAAAACCAAGATAGAAGAAATCAAGGATTGTGAAGTCAAAAAAGTTGAAATAGAAAATCAAATTAAAGGCTGCACTCAAAAAATCAATGAAACAAAAGATTTAAAGGCAAAATTAACGGAGCTTCAACGAGACAGGGAAAATCATAGAATTGCCACTGAAAAATACAAAAAAAGTCAGTCATCCTTTGAAAATGCAAACAAAGAATATGAGCAAAAACAAAAGCTCTTTTACGCAGAACAGGCCGGAATTCTTGCAGAAATCCTCAAGGAAGGAGAAGCATGTCCTGTCTGTGGCTCAACGAGTCATCCTAATCTTGCTCAAAAATCAAAAGAGGCTCCAAGCGAAGAAGAAGTAAACCGCTTGAAAGGCGAAGCTGAAAAACTCAGGGCCGCCTTCGATAAAATCAAGGACGAAACGACAAGTCTTTACGCTGCAATCCAGGAAAAGACAAAGGTTCTTGATGAAGGAATTAAAAGGCAGTTCGAAAACCTTTCTTCAGAAGATGAAAACCTCACAGAAAAAATTGATGAATTCATGGCTGAATCAAATGCAGAATTTGAAAAACTTGAAGATCAGCAAAAATCAAACGAGCAGAACATTCTGTTAAAACAGAAACTTGAAAAAGAAAACGAGCAAATTGAAAAACAAAACGAAGCTATCGAAAAGCAGAACACTCTGTTACGAGAAACGATAACCAAGAACAGAACAACAATCGAAAACGAAAAGAAAGCTGTCGAGGAAAAGAAGTCCAAGCTTGAATTCGAAACGCTGGAAAAGGCGCAGTCTGAATACCAGTCACTTTCAGAAAGGATTGCAGCAATCGAAAAAGAACTCGATGAAGCAATGAAAGAAAAAACTGAATGTGAAAACACTCTTCATGAAAAGGAAGGCCAGCTTGCAAAAATCAAGTCAGATCTGGAAACAATGCCTGTACAGGATTTAGCAAGTCTTGAAGAAGAAAAAGAAAAACTTGATGCAAAACGAACTGAAAAAGACATGCAGAGGGACGAATACAACAGCCAAAACACGACTAATTCAAACAGTCTGAATGAAATCGAAAAGCTCGTGCCTGAAATTGCCGCAAAAAGCAAAAGACAAACTATGATTAGAGGCATTTATGATATTGCTTCTGGCAAGAACAATGACAAGATTGCGCTTGAAACCTACGTACAGACAAGGTTCCTTGATGAAATTACGAAGTACGCAAACCTCAGGCTCAGGGTAATGACGGACAACAAATATGAGCTTGTCAGACGAACCGAGAAAACAGGCGGAAACGGACAGTCGGGACTGGACTTCAACATCAAGGATTTTTACACGGGAAAGGAACGTGCGGTCGAAACTCTTTCTGGTGGAGAAAAATTCCAGTCCTCCCTTGCTTTGGCGCTCGGTCTTTCGGATGAAGTTCAGATGTCCAGTGGCGGTATAAAACTTGATGCGATGTTTATTGATGAAGGATTTGGAACCTTGGATTCAGAAGCCTTAAATAAGGCTATGAAAGCTCTTTCAGATCTTTCGAAAAACAACAAGCAGATTGGAATTATTTCACACGTTTCAGAACTTGAAGAAAAGATTCCATATAAAATTAAGGTCAGTAAGGATAAAATGACTGGAATAAGCAGCATCCAGATCATCAATGATATTTAGCTTACGGTAGATAGTCGGTCTTGATGTTGCGGATTGCCTCGAAAAGCTTTCGCTTTTCTTCTGCCTTGCCGTCCGTAAGCGCGTTGAGCCGGCTTCGTGCCTTTTTTCTGTCTGAATTATCCTGATAGTCGCAGGTGCAGGTAACAGAAATATAGTTGTTTGCAGTCGCATGTGCGATAATCGAATCGACATCAGCAAAACAAAGCGGTCTGATTACCGTAACAGGATATTTTTCGTACTTCAGCCGCGGAATCATCGTGGAAAATTCAGCCTTGGAAAGGGCATTCATCAAAAGCGTTTCGAGAATGTCATCCATGTGATGACCGAGGGCTATTTTATTATAGCCGTTCTCAATTGCATAATTGTTAAGTTCGGTCCTTCTCTGGGTCGAGCACCACCAGCAGTTCATTTTTTTGCCTTCTTTTAGTCGGCCCAAAACGTCCACGTCGAGAATGACAGGTTCTACATCCCATTTTTTGAAAAGGGAGACGAGTCTTTCATCGAGGGGTGGCGCAAAATCAGAAGATACGTGAAGGGCTGTAAAGTCAAAGTTTTCCCTGTGCTGCTTTTTCCGCTGGGCAAAATACTCCACGAGGGCCGTCGAATCTTTTCCGCCGGAAGCTCCGACCAAAATTCTGTCTCCTTCTTCAATCAGTTTGTATTCAAAAACAGCCTTGTCAATCATGCTGAAAAGTTTGCTCTGCCCCATCAGAAACTCCCGAATTTTTTATCGACTTTTTAGTTAAAAAAAGGCTGCCCAAATTATTTCAGGCAGCCTGTGAAGTACAAAATCAAATGTTTACTGTTCGTTCTTCTTTACGTCTTTGTTTCCAAGAGAAGCAAAGTTCTTTTTTCTTGTTACAGAAATCAAGCTTCCTGCAATGAAGATTGAAGAATAGAAACCTGATGCAAGACCAACCATGAGGCAGGCTGCGAAGTTTCTCATGCTTCCTGATGTGAAAATCAACAAAGAAAGAGCTGCAAGCATTGTTGTAACTGTTGTAATTACAGATCGAGTCAACATTTCGGTCTGTGAAATATCAAGCATTTCCTTGATGCTGGAAACCGTGATGAGTTTTGAATTTTCTCGAACTCGGTCCAAAACTACTACAGTGTTATTGATTGAGTAACCTACGATGGTCAAAACAGCCGCAATCGTAAGTGAATCAATTTCCATCTGTGTCCATGCAATGAATGTGATGATGATAAGTGCATCGTGAACGATACCGAGGATTGAAGCCAAAGCAAAGTCCCACTTGAATCGGATCGTAACGTAAATCCAGATCAAAAGCAAACTTGCAACTACAAGAAGGATTGATGAGCGGACAAGTTTTCCAGAGAAATTTGAACCGATAAAGTCTGTCTTTACTACAACCCAGTTGTTTCCTCCGAATTTGTCGTTCATAACCTTGGCAATTGAAGCCTGGATATTTTTACTTACTTCAGGATCTGTTCCGTCATCACCTACACGAATCTGGAAGTTATCGTCTGTTTTTGTACCGATTTCCTTAACACGAACGTCGCCCAGTTCAGAAAGAAGTTCGCGCATTTCATCAGCTGTTACTACGACAGAAGTTTTATCAACCAAATGGAGATAAAGAGGTGTCTTAGAAAGAAGCGATGAAGACTGAGTATCAAGGAGCAATCCTTCAGAACTTTTTGTTCCGTCTCCGAGGATTACGGCTTTAACTTCTGAAACCTTGTTGAAGGCAGCTGCCATATCAGCAACTGTAGGATAGTCGAGGTACAAGAATTCGTGTGTTGTCTTTTCAGCACCGATACCGCTTACTACAAAAGAAACTGCAGCACTAGATGTCTGTACAGCAACGTTTGCTGATCCGCTGTATGTAACTGAAATTTCAGCTGGAGCGATTTTGATTTCTTCAACCAAACCTGGCTTAAAGTCCAAACCGAAGTTCAGTCCTTTTACGCAGGTTACTACGATTCCGCTGATAATAAGCAATGATGAAATAATAACACTGGCAAGGAAGCCTTTACTAAAATGAATTGTCTTTTTCATTATTTAATCCTCCAGCCAATACTGATTTTTTCAGCATGTCGAACTTCTGTTCCAAAGTCGAACATCAATCTTGATACGAACAATGCGGTGAATACTGATGAAACTACACCGATTGAAAGGCTGACTGCAAATCCCTGGATGGAACCTGTACCCAACTGTGAAAGGAAGATTGCGGCAATGAATGTCGTAATGTTTCCGTCCATAACGGCTCCCAAAGCCCTGTCGAAACCGGCTGCAATGCAGGCTTCACGGCTCTTTCCAAGTCGTCTTTCTTCCTTGATTCGTTCAAATACGATTACGTTTGCATCTACTGCCATACCGATTGTAAGGATCATACCGGCAATTGACGAAAGTGTAAGCGTAAGGTTGAAGGCACTCAAGATACTGAAAATAAAATACATGTTCAAAATCTGAGCAACTACGGCGTTAACACCGGCACCCTTATAGAAAATCAACATGAAAATCATGATGGCAACAAGGCCACCGATAATTGCGAAAAGTCCTTCGCGGATTGCCTGAGCTCCCATTGAAGCACCGATAATCTGCTGGCTTTCGATTGAAAGCGGAACGCTGAGCCATGCTGTCTGCAAAACCTTCTTGAGGTTCTGAGCTTCTTCGAGACCGAAACCGTTAATAGCAACTCGGCCACCTGTGATAGGCTCGTTGATTTTTGCATAAGACTTAACTTTGTTGTCAGAAATGATGGCCATCTGGTCACCTGTATGCTCTGTCGTGAAAGCGGCGAAAATATCGGAACCTTCAGAATCAAGCGTAAAGTTTACCTGTGGTCGGCCACTGTACTGGTCAGTTCCAACTTCAACGGATTTTACATGTTTACCTTCAAGAGCAACATCTTTTTTTACAGCAAGATAACCGATTCGTTCATCAAGACCGTAATCATCTTTTGTATAAAGCCCAATGATTTCACAATCGTCTGGAACGATGGAAGGATTGAGCAAAGAACCGTCAGCGGCAAAAGTTCGTGCAGGATTCTGTGCGTAATACTGTTCGAAAGCGGCTGTAGCCTGCATATCTACAAGTCGGAAATTCAAGATACCCTTACCCATGATGATTGAACTGATTGAATCTGACTGAACTGCGCCTGGAATTTCGATGTAAATTCTGTCGTCACCCTGTCGTCGAATTACAGGATTTGAAAGACCGAATTTATCGATTCGGCTTGAAAGTGTTTCAACAGCCTGTGTCATTGCATCTTCTTTCAAAGTCTTGATTTCTTCAGAAGTCAAATTTTCCTGAGAAGCAACAACAGCATCGAGGTCTGCCTTTACGATGACGTTAAGACCACCAGACAAATCCAAACCTAACTTTACAGAGTTGTTGTAGTGCTTTCTGTCTGCAAGAATTGAATTTCTGTATTCTGCTTCCAGAGCACTAATCATTTCATTTCCATTGTCGAATGCTCTTAAAGCCTGTGCAAGATTAGGATGTGCAGGCAGTGACTTTTTGTAGAGCTTTGCATTTTTCTTTGCAACCTTAACAATAAACGAATATTCTTCTGGAATCTGTGCTGTTCCGTCCTGTTCAACCAGGGACTGAAGGTATTCGACATCATTTGATGCCTTGATTCTAGAATAATCCTTTATCCTTTCTAGAGAACTTGTTGCCAGAGCCTTGTCTTCTTTTGGTGTCATTCCATACCATGCAATTGACGGCCATAAAAAAGCAAAACAAACGGCAATTACTAGAAGGATGATAAAGAAACGAGTAATTTTTTTCATTTCTCTCTTCCTTTCCTATAATTAATTATTTTTGATTATTTTTCTTCAGATGCTTTTTCTTCAGTTGTTTCTGCTGCTTTAGCTTCTGTTTCTTCTGCAGCCTTTTCTTCAACTGCTTCAACTTTAGCTTCGTCTTTTTTAGCTTCGTCTTTTTTAGCTTCTTCTTTCTTAGAATCAGCCTTTACTTCTTCAGCTTTTACTTCTACAGCAGCGTCCTTCTGCTTCTTGCTGAAAAGACTGAACTTTTTCTTAGGTTCAGCAGCTTCTTCTTTCTTTTCAACTTTATCTGTAATTACTGTTGATACAGCAGATCGGTTGATTTCAATTTTTGCATTGTCATCAACACGGATAACGATTGTCTCTTCTTTTGTGTTTGTTACAACACCATGAATTCCACCGATAGTAACAACTTTGTCACCCTTTTTCAAAGCAGAAATCATTTTCTGTGTTTCCTTCTGCTTTTTGTTCTGTGGTCGAATCAAAAAGAAATAGAAAACAACAAAGATAAGAACAAAAGGTACAATTGACATCAACATGTTACCTTTTCCAGCGGTCTGTCCAGCTGCCTGTGTTGCAGCCTGAAGTAATACATCAAACATATTTTTCCATCCTTAAATTTTTTTATATAGAAAATCTCTAGTTTTAAAAATAGCATTTATAGGTAAACATCGTCAATATGGAATTATCGTGTCTTTAGAAGTTCTTCAAGCTGAGATGAAAGTGCCACAAGTTCAGTGTTCTGTGGATTCAAGGCTATTGCCTGTCTCAGGTAATACTGACTCTTTCGGTAATCGGCCTTGTCGTAATAATATTTGTACAGGGCAAGAAGTGCATTCTGATTTCGTGGATTTGCGGTAAGGCAGGATCGCAAATCAGCAAGCTGGGCTTCCGAAGAAGAAGCAATCTTTGATTTTTCATAATAAAGGTCGCTCTTGGTCTGATTCGAATAATCCTTTGCAAGAGAAGCATTTATCTGTTTCAAGGCTTCACCTCGGTTGCCTTCTGAAATCAAAATTCTGATCTGAGCAAGATCTACAAACGACTGATCAGAAGTCAGTTTTGAAAGAAGAGGTATCGCCTTTCTGGCATCAGAATTGTTCTTAAGATAAAGACAGATTTCAATTCTTAAAGAAACAGTCTCCAAAGAACAGTTGCCTTTTTGAATAAGGTCCGAACTCAAAGTGTAGGCTTCCTGCCACTGTTTTTCATTTACAAGAATCTTCAAAAGCAGTTCCTGGCTTTTCATGTTTGAAGGTTCTGTTGCAATGACCTGCTGAACCAGTTCCCGCGCGCTTCTTGTGCCAATCTGTTGTCCGGAACTTATCATCAGCTCAACGGCAAAAAGGATGACTTCAATATCATCAGGATAAAGATAAAGAGCCTGGGAAATCGTGTTTGAGGCGGTCGTCGTGTTCTTGTTCCAGTCACGCTGCAAGGTTGCCCTCATCAAAAGGTAATCTTTTGAAGTATTATCGTTTCGTGAATACGCGTCCAAAAGTGATGAGGCGTTCAGGTATTCGCCCTCGGACATAAGCATTTTTGCCCTGAGAAGGATGAAATCAGGATTGTTCGGCTGCTGCTGCAAGGCACGGATTACGTACTGCTGGGCTTCCGCAGTTCTCCCCTGATTAAGCGTTGCATACGCACAGATTCTAAGATAATCAAAGTTTTCAGGATTGGTTTCCAAAAGAGCGCTAGCAAGAGCAAAAGAAAGCTCGTTATCCCCTACTTTCAAGAGGGATTCTGCGTAACTTCGCTTGAGGTTGATGTAGTCAGGATCGATTTCATAGGCTTTTTGAAAAAAACCATTTGCCTCAGAATAATGCTGCTGTCTGTATGAAAGGATTCCCCTAAGATAATTCGCAATGAAAGATTCTGGAAATTCAGAAAGCGCAATATCAAGAGAAACCTTTGAATCGGCGAAAAAACCTGTTGAATTCGGGGATGTTATCAGGACAAGGGATGGAAGGACACGGACAAAAAAGTCTTCGTAGGCTGCGCTGTCATCATAGACACCTTTTTTAGCGCTGTCCAAAATAGAAATATAGTCATTTTCTTCTGTCAGTGTTGGAACCAGCCACAAAATCTTGTCTTCCGGATAAAGTATCTGCATGGTTTCGTAAATCATGTTCAAAAGAACGGCCTGACTTTCGGTATACTCCTGCTCGCTTTGCCTCAGGTTTGCAAAAGCTCTTTTCAACGAGACACGAGTTCCGATTTTTACGTCATTTACGACAGTCTGATCAATTTCCGAAAGGGCTGATGATACTTTTTTTTGAGCCGGTACAGAAAGGGACACGCCTTTTCCTGTAATTTCCTTGCCTTCAGCATCTGCTTCTGGCGTAGATTTACAGGCGAATGAGAAAAATGACAATGTCACAAAAGTTAAAACAACTAATGCTTTAAAAAATCTGCGTCGGTTCATAGTTGAAAATAAGTGCTATCATATTGTAAAATATGACTATGTTTCAAACTAATAAATTATCACATTTTGTTTTTTCTGTATATATTGCTTTTTCAGTAATTTTTTTAACTTCGTGCGCCGAACAGCCGGAAACGACCTTACGACGGGAAAAACTCTTAAAAATTCTTGAAACAGAAAACACAAAAGATGAATCTTCATTTTCTATAATCAAGCAGATTGCCGAAAGTTACAAACTTGAAAACAATGATGATGAACTGATTCTCTTCCTCACCGACTTTGTTGAAAAAAATCCATCAAATCCATATAACGCATACTGGCTGCTTTTGATAGCCGACACCTACATGCAGAACAACGCAGACTCAATCGCCGAGTATTATTTTGACCGAATCATCCAAAATTACGACGATCTGACGATTCAAGGAAAATCAATCCACATATACTGTCTTCAGAATCTGATTCAGATTTCAAAGAACTCGGACAGCCGAATCCTTTACTTCAACCAGTTGATTTCAAGGTTTCCGGACCAGACAAACATCACTGAGCTTTACATGCGACTCGCGCTGGAATACGAAAAAGTCGGTGAATGGGAGCAGGCTCTTAAAACCTATTCTCTCTTTCTTGAGCGTCCTGATGCTTCGACAATTCAGATTGCAGGAATTTCGGACGCCTACTCAAGAGCCAGAAAACTCATCGACTTCAACAACTCTCCAAAAGACTGGACCTTTGAAAGTCTTGAAGCCCTCGAATCAGCGATCAAAAATGCAATTGCAAGATACAGCTATACCCAGCTTGATAAATATCGTTCCAAAGTTAACTTTTTCGCAATGTCGTGGAAGCAGGAAGAGCTTGATACGAACAGCCAGGAAAAATTTTCCATGCATGACTACATGAGGGGAAACAAAATCCGATTCAGTCAGGAACTGGACGAATCATCAAACTCAACGGAAGCTTATTTGAGGACAACCGGATGGAGTTTGTACATCAATGTATGGTATCTTTATTTTAGAAAAGTAAACTTCCCGCTTGATCCGGAAATTCACGGACAATGGGAATGGGCAGGAATATATTTTGGCGAAAAACTCTAGTAAAATCAGACTCATTTTATTAATTTCAGCACTGTTTCTTTCGATAAATTTTTCACTCTACAGTGCGGATGAAATGGAAGAAATAGAAATTGATGCTAATGCCGTAAGCACACAAGACGCAACGAACGCCGGCGAAGCCGCAATGGTCGCCGAAGTTGCCGGCGAGAACAAGTCAGACGAAAACAACGCGACATCGGCTGAAGAAAGCGCTAATGCCGACGACGCCAATACCACAGGCGAGTCGAGTGCGCCGACAACAGAGGCCGAAGCATCCGAAGCAGCTGTCAATGCCGACGACACGACACCGACTGCCGGCAGCAACAGACCAAATCACGTAAAGAAGACTCAAACTCACAAAACGTCTCAGGCAAGGAAACCGACTTCTCACAACAAGGCCCGAAAAACTGCAGAAGAAGATGATGTACCAGAAGAGCAGGAAACACCTGCAGAAGAAATCGCAGAAGAGAATCCAGAGCCTGTATTCCACGAACTTGACATCCAGTTTGCAGAAAATGCTGCAGAACAGGCACTTACAAAAAAATTCCTCGAGCAATATTCGGCCGAATCAAGTAAAAAATATCTTACGGCCATAATGAACAATTCGTATCCGTACAGAGCATACATCCAGAAAGCATTAAAAGAAGCAGACATGCCACTTTGTCTCCAGTACCTGCCGGTAATCGAATCAGGCTACAGAATCACAGCCCTTTCAAAATCCGGAGCGCACGGAATCTGGCAGTTCATGATGAACAGCATTTCACCTTACGGAATGCGCGTAAACATGTGGATGGACGAAAGAATGGACCCTTGGACCAGCACCGATGCAGCCTTGAAAAAACTCAAGGAAAACTACGACGCACTCGGTTCCTGGGAACTGGCACTTGCCGCCTACAACTGCGGACTCGGAGCCATGAGAAAAGCCGTTAAAAACGGAGGTTCGAATGATTTTTGGGAACTCTGTCAAAAAGGTTACATCAGACCTGAAACAAAAAACTATATTCCTAAATTCATTGCTGTCTCGACGGTTCTTTCAAACAAGGAAATATACGGCTTTGATTACGAGGAACCGGATCCTGAAACTGACAGAAGCGTTCATTTTGAGACTATCAGCGTAAACAGAAACATTGATCTAAAAGTCCTTTCAGAAAAGAGCGGTATTCCAGTTGAAGACCTGCGGTTCTACAATCCATGTCTGACCTACGGAATTACACCTCCATCAATGAGCTACAACCTCCGGCTGCCGGAAGGAACAAAAGGACAGGTCGAAGAACTTTTGAAAAACTCCATCCCTCTCATCAAATATCACATTTACACAGTAAAATCCGGTGATTCACTTTATGCACTGGCCCGACACTACGGAATTGCAGAAGCTGAAATCCAGAGGGTAAACAATCTTCACGGGACGACAATCAAAATCGGACAGAGACTGATGATTCCAGCCGT
Organism: Treponemataceae bacterium; assembly: GCA_024697985.1. Lineage (GTDB taxonomy): Bacteria > Spirochaetota > Spirochaetia > Treponematales > Treponemataceae > RGIG9060. The sequence continues at coordinate 10,685 of JAILRX010000173.1, forward strand.
AAAGGATGTTGCAGAATTTTCAAGAAAGCAGAATACAGAAAAAATCGATTTTTCAGGCATTTATGTCGTAAACGACAACGATACGCTGTGGAGTCTTGCCCTTAAATTCAACGTGCCTCTCGAAGTCCTCGCGGGCGAAAATAATATGGAAATAACTGATGTTTTACGTATAGGAAGTACCATAAAAGTGCCGATAATAAAACAATAGAGGTCTATTTTTATGAATAAGTTTTTATATTCCGCATTTTCACTCTGTTTGATTCCATTTTTGGCATCAACCTTATTTGCCCAGGACACCAGTTCTCAAAGCAACGTTGACTGGACAAGCAATACTTTTTCTTCAACCATCGAGTTGGATATCAACAAAAGCGGAATTGAAATTCCATCAGGCCGAAGCGCCGCAAAACAAATCATCACGACAAAGATTCCGGAACTTTTGAAAGACCCGGTTCTGGCGCTCACTGTCGACTCATCAAAACACCTCGGCGACGTTGTGCTTCAGGAAACGATTTCATTGGACCAGATTACAAACCTCGTAGAAGACAGCAACAAGACATCTCCTCATTATGCAAACAACAGCGACAGCATGGTCGTAAATCACGAAATGGACATGAACAGTCTTTCTGCAATGCTCGTCCGACATAAAATCGCCTACACGCCAAAACAGACTATCAAAAAAATTTCAAGCCGACCTTACACAGGAATCATCATTGATGCACGCGGAGTTCTTCCTGTTCAGGGTGAATTTGTTTCTGAAAAAGGAAAACCTTGCTTTTTCCCAAGAATCTGGAACGAATCGATGGATTTGATCTACGAAAAAAACATGGAAGACAGTGAAACCGCTAAAAGCATCGGTGTCGTAAGCTACCACTACTCTTCTGATGAAAAACTTTATTCACAGAGAATCGGAAATGATCCTCTTCGAATTACGGCAAAAAAGATTTTCGGCATCAACAGGACAGACCCGGTCATTTCGACAAAAGACGCTCTCAAAATCCTTTCAGTACCGGAAAACAAGGAACTTTTGAAACAGGGAAAAGTCGTCATCCTTTTGGATAAGGAAGAACTTGTTTACCGTGCCACAGCTCCTGAAAAGAATGAGGCTTATTATGTCGTATACCGAGACACACAGGAATTCTTTTATGAAAGAAAAATCCCTGATGTTGATGTAAAGGATACCTACAAAGGAATAAAAATTTCGGTCCACAACCTGAAATTCGTGGCAGATTCAAACGAATTTTTACCGGAAGAAAAGACCCGTCTTGATGCGCTTTACGAAGAACTTGCCGACAAGACAGCAAGCGGAGAATTTTCAATTTTGGTTGAAGGACATACGGCTTCTGTCGGAAAACCAAATGGAGAAATGAACCTTTCAATTGAAAGAGCAAAAACCCTCATCAACGAAATGACTTCACGAGGGCTTTCTTCTTCAATTTTCAGTTATAAAGGATATGGTGGAACGATTCCGTACGGTGACAACAACACCGAGGAAGGAAGAGCTCAGAACCGACGGGTTGAAATCATCCTGATTCCGAAAGCTACTTACATACAGCGCCGCTAGGTCGACAAAGGGCTAGACGTTTTCAGCAAGCCACTTTACGCCTTCGATTATAGCCTCGTGTTCATTCGGTGCAATACGTGCATACAATGAATCCGGGGTATCATCAGGCATCACAGGAACTCTTTTCTGTATAAGGATTTTTCCAGTATCGCAGCCGTCATCTACAAGATGAATGGTACAGCCGCTTTCTTTTTCACCGGCAGCCAAAACTGCCTCGTGAACGTTATGTCCCCACATTCCAACTCCGCCGAATTTAGGAAGTAGAGCCGGATGAAGATTGATGATTTTATTCTTGTATTCAGAAACGATTTTTCCGGTCAAAACTGAAAGATATCCTGCAAGAACGATTGCATCAGCATCATAGGACTTACAGAGTTCAAGAATCCTATCACTTGTAGCAATTCGTTTCTGTTCCATTGTAGCCTGACGGGCAGCAGTTTCGCCCATCACGCTGAAAGGACTTGCAATTTCTGTCGGGATATTCGCATTGTGCGCACGCTCGAGGGCGTAAGCATTTTTTGTCGAAGAAATTACGCAGACGATGTGGTAAGGGCAACCCTCGGACTGTGCGTTTTCGGCAATTTCGTTGTCGATCAAAGCCTGAAGGTTAGTTCCGCCACCACTGACTAAAACTGCTATATTCAGTTTTTTCATGTAATAAAAATCCTTTTATTAACAAAGATACCAAAGATAAAATAACACTATCTTTTAATCTCAAAAAAAATTCCGCAATAAGGGGTTCTTAGGGGTGCCCCCTAAGCAGTGCCGGGAAAAGTTGGGTCTTAGGGAAGAAAAACCCTCGCTTCTGAGTAGGGGGTTGTTCTTCCCTAAAAAAATTATTCAAACAGAACTGAATCTGCCTGACCGTTTACCGCACCTGAAGCACGTGCAACTCGTCCGATTTTATAAGCTTTCATGTCAGAGCATGAACCGATCTTGTCATTTTTAGCAAAATCAGCAAGTTCTGCGATGATTTTATCAGCATCAGAAGCTTTTACGGCCATGATGAATCCAATTCCCATGTTGAAAGTATTGAACATTCTGCTTGGATCTGCGCCACGTCGTTCAAGTTCAGCAAAAACAGGAGGAATATCCCAGCTTCCTTTCTTG
>JAILRX010000192.1 GCA_024697985.1 Treponemataceae bacterium
CTTCGTCGAGCAAAAAGCGCGATTTGTAGCCGTGCATGATTCCGTCACGGCTTGCGTTTCCGGTCATTCGGGCGGCGTTTTCACCGACGCCAGGTCCGATTCCACCTGCCTCAACGGCGATAAGCCGAGGAGAAGCTTCGTCTATGAAAGGCGCGAAAAAGCCGATTGAGTTTGAGCCGCCGCCGCAGCAGGCAATAAGCGCTTCGACGTCCAGCTTTCGTTCGGCAGCCTGTTTTTTAACTTCCTTACCGATTACGCTCTGAAATTCACGGACCATATCCGGGAAAGGAGCAGGTCCCAATGCGCTTCCCAAAACGTAGTGAGTCGTATCTGGATTTGCGGCCCAGTCACGCATGGCTTCGTTTACGGCATCCTTTAAGGTGCGGCTTCCGCTTGTTACGGCGTGAACCTTGGCTCCGTAAAGTTCCATTGCGGCAACGTTCGGCTGCTGGCGTCGAACGTCCACTTCGCCCATGTAAACGGTGCAGTCAAGACCGAGTTTTGCGCAGGCAGCGGCAGTTGCAACTCCGTGCTGGCCGGCTCCGGTTTCTGCGATGATGCGCTTTTTGCCCATCCGTTTTGCAAGCAGGCACTGCCCGATTGCATTGTTGATTTTGTGGGCTCCCGTATTTGCAAGCCCTTCAAGTTTTATATAAATCTGGGCGCCGCCTAAAAGCTTTGTCGCAGTTTCTGCAAACAAAAGCGGCGTTTCCCGTCCGATATAGTCTCTCTGAATGGTTTCGAGTTCTTTGATGAAGCCTTCATCCTGCATTGCATCCTTAAAGGCAATTTCAAGTTCATCAAGAGTTCTACGCAAAACTTCGGCAACATACTTTCCGCCAAAGTTTCCAAAAAATCCATTATCTGAATGTGCCATATCTGCTCCTGTATTGTTTCTATTTATAGTAACAATAATATATAAAAATTTCGTTTCTGTCAATAGTAACAACAATATTTTCTTATAAGATTATTCTTGTCCGTAACCGTCTTAGAGTTTATAATTTTTTTTCATGAATGATAAAACAAACTTTTCAGTAAAATTAAAAGAAACCATAAAGCAGATTCTTATTTCCCTCAGGGAAGAAAAAGTCGTCCTGATTTTCAGCATTTTATCCTGCATTTTCATGTGCCTGGATGTTTTCGCAGTTGATGAAAACTTCACGAAAGACTGGGTCGGAATTTTTCTTGACATCGGTCTTGCCTTTTTGATGGGCACCCTTTTTTCAATTCCTGCCGCCTACCTCACGCAAAAGTTGAAGGCACTCAAAAAATATCTGATTCAGGCAGGAACCGGTCTTGCAGCAAGCGTACTCGGCTACTTTTCAGCAACCGGTTTTGGAAACGAAGTTTTTGACGACCTTTACTACTGGGGATTTTTCTTTGCAGCCATTCTTGCCATCATCTTCATCTTCATTCCAAAAAATAATCAGAAAACCTATTTTGCAGGAATATTTAAATATTTCCTTTTTTCATTTTTGATGAGTCTTGTCCTTTTTTGCGCAGGCTCCATCCTTCTCTTTACCTTCCAGCAGCTGATTTATAATTTTGATCTGCTTGGAAGTGGCAAGATCTACGAAACCTATGCTGCCATCTGCTACATCGTTTTTGGAATCAACATTTACGTCTATTATCTGTTTTACCGTCGCGAAGAAGAAAGTTCTGGAAAGGCCTTCAAGGTCATCTTCCTCTACATACTTCTGCCTGTTTTCTTCCTTTTGATTGCCGTCCTCTACGGCTATCTTCTCAAGGCCCTGATTCTGCTGGAGTTCCCGAAAGGTCAGGTAAACTGGTTCGTTTCTTTCGCCTCGGCCATCTATTTTGTCTTTTATTTCATTCTCCGAGAGTTTGATGATATTCCGGCCGTCAAGTTTTTCTACCGCTTCGGTGCCTTGGCCTTTATTCCGCTTGTCTGCGTTCAGATTCCGGCCTATTTCGTGCGTCTTCATGCTTACGGCTTTACCGGCTGGCGCTATTCAAGCCTGATGTTCATCATTTTTACTCTGATAATGTTTGCCCTCACCTTCATCAAGAAAGGAAAATTCGCAAAATACTCGATTCTCGTCCTGGCCTTCATCATTCTTTTCACATCAGTGTCTCCTTTCAACCTGATAAAAATAGCCCACAAAAGTCAGATGTCTCGGATGATGAAAGTCTTGAATAAATACGAGCTTTACGACATGGAAAACAAAAACCTTACCCAGTTCGATAAGGAGGAACTTTATAATACAATCGAAACTGATGACTGGGATTCTCTTTATTCAAGCTACGAATATCTTAGGGGAAAAAGCAAACTTCCGATGCCTGAATGGGCGCTTGATGAAGAAAAACATCGCTGTTATTTTACAGAACTTTTTCCTGTTAAGCGCGATGAAGAAAAAGATGAAAAATTCATCATTGGAAATCTGTACGGAAATACGTCATACGAAATTGATATTTCTGACTTTAAGAAAATGAAGAAATTTTCGATTTACAGAGAAAACAAGCTGGCTTCTATCGAAGTTGATGGAGTTGAATACGACCTGAC
>JAILRX010000194.1 GCA_024697985.1 Treponemataceae bacterium
CCGTTTCCAGCATGAGAAGCAAAATCTGTTGAGTCCAGAATCTTTATGCCCTCAATTTCGCTTTTTTTGACGATTGCCTTTCCAAGCGGATGTTCACTTTTCGATTCGACAGTCGCTGCAATCTGCAAAAGGCTTTTCTCGTCCAGGCTGGCAGAATCAAGACTGATGATGTCCGTAACTTCAGGAGTTCCGTTCGTGATGGTTCCGGTTTTATCAAGAAGCACAAATTTTGTCTTGCCGGTCTGTTCGAGGGCCGAAGATGTCTTGAACAGGATGCCGTTTTTGGCGCCGACTCCGTTTCCAACCATGATGGCAACCGGAGTTGCAAGTCCGAGGGCGCAAGGGCAGCTTACGACGAGGACAGCGATTGCCCTGGAAAGAGCAAACGCAAACTGAGCGCCGGCAAGGAGCCAGACGATAAAGGTGATGATCGCAAGGCCGATAATTGTCGGGACGAAAACGAGGGAAACCTTGTCGGCGATTCGGGCAATCGGCGCCTTAGTTGAGGCCGCATCAGAAACAAGCTGGATGATCTGAGCAATCGTCGTGTCGTTTCCGACTTTTTCGGAGCGGCATTTCAAAAAGCCTGAATTATTGATTGTTCCGGCAAAAACCTTGTCATCAACTTTTTTATCCACAGGGATGCTTTCGCCTGTCAGGCTTGATTCATCCAAGGCTGATTCCCCTTCGATAATGACGCCGTCAACAGGAATGCTCATTCCAGGCTTTACGATAAAAACGTCGCCTACCGAAACCTGTTCGATTCCGACTTCCACTTCCTTTCCATCCCGCAAAACAAGAGCAGTTTTCGGAGCAAGCTTCATCAGATTTTTGAGTGCATCGGTTGTCTTCCCTTTTGAAACTGCTTCGAGCAATTTTCCAATTGTAATCAAAGTTACAATCATAGCAGCACCTTCAAAATAGAAATTATCCATGCATTGCATGACAGTTTTTTCGTCTTGAGCAACAACGGCACCCGTCATTTTAAAAAGTTCCACAGTTGAATAAATGAAAGATACGCCTGAGCCTAACGCAACAAGAGTATCCATATTTGGACTTAAGTGTATGGCCGACTTAAAACCGCTTACAAAAAATTTTTTGTTTATCACCATGACAATTGCGGCAAGAATCATCTGGAGAAGTCCCATGGCAACATGATTATCATTGAACCATCGTGGAAGTGGCGCACCCCACATCATATGAGCCATACTGAAATACATTAAAATTAAAAGAAATACTGATGAAAAAATAAGACGATGGGCAAGAATCTTTACTTCGGCTCTGGTAGCGGCTGAAAGGTCGCCGCCGGCATTCGAGCCGGATACAGCATTCGAGCCGGACGCGGCATTGGACCCGGACGTGACGTTTGTGCCCGCGCCGGCCTGGTTTTGCGAGCCGCTAGCCGCACCAGCGCCGCCTGCGGACTGACTGCCTGCAGGACTTGCACCGTAACCGGCTTTTTCTACAGCCTTAATAATCGAAGCAGACGATGCGTTTCCCTTTATCATCATTGAGTTTGTAAGAAGACTCACCGAACATTCGCTGACACCAGCCACCTTCGAGACTGCCTTTTCGACCCGAGCCGAGCAGGCGGCGCAGCTCATCCCGGTGACGCTGAATTTCTGGCATGCTTTTACCGATTTTTCATCAGACATTTTTACGCTCCTATTTCATCAATTTTTGAAGGGTTTGAACTAGTTCGTCTACGACAGAATCGTCACCACTTTTGATGTGTTCGGTCACGCAAGTCTTGATGTGATTTGCAAGAAGTTCCTTGTTGAACGAATTCAAGGCGGCCGTCGCGGCGGAAACCTGCACCAGAATATCAGTGCAGTACGCATCATTTTCGAGCATGCCTTTTATCCCGTGAATCTGTCCTTCTACTCGGTTGAGCCGGTTCATCAGGCTTTTGAATTCCTCGTCCGTGCGCTTTTTGGTTTTCCCGCAGCACGGATTGCAATGAGAACAGGTTACCTGCTCTTCGTTCATTTCATTTTCTGTTTCTTGTTCCATGCTGATAATATAATACCCCATAGGGGTATACGTCAAGAAGAAAGTTCTTTCGAGAGAGTCAGTGCGTTTTAGTAATTAGAACTCGCGGATAGCGCAGACACCATAATTTGTTGAATTCGTAACAGCGATTCTTGCTATAGGAAAAACGAGCGCATTAGTTGCATACTCCCATCCAATTTGATCACAACACCACAAACGATCTGTTGTCCTGGTTTTTCCACATAAAGAGTATACTGCCTCTACTATTTGATTAGACGAAGCAATTTTTTCATGTTCACGATAAGTAGGCATATACCAGCCATCAGCAAATTCAGTGTTGGCTAAAAGTGAAGATTTATAATTCTTAGCCCAATACAAAGCAGGATAATTTTCTTCAGTAGAAGTATCATCTTCTTCACCTTGCTCAAGAATAAGCGCTTTAATTTTATCAATACAATTTGTTCCATTATAGTATGTATCACTAGCAGGATAAATTCGACATGCATTAAGACTTGAAGCCTCTGTTGCAAATGCAAGTGGACTTTCATCCTCCAAACCAATCCCCAACATTCGGACTCTGCCTTCATCTTCTTCATCATCACATTCAGTTCCAATGTAAAAAATGACTGCAATTGCAGCATCTTTCTGTTCTTGAGTCAAAGTCAAATCAGTAGCATAAGCAATGGCAGTACC
>JAILRX010000218.1 GCA_024697985.1 Treponemataceae bacterium
AGAGTATCATCAACTGTAGAAGGCATGAAGGTAAATCCGATTATACCGATTGAAGCTACGCTCAGTACAAAAAGACCTGCAATAGTTCCAAGTGTGATGGCCTTGTGCTTCAAAACCCAGGTAACGGCCTTAGCATAGGCATTGTCGAGTTTATGGAAAAAGACTGACATTGCCCGGTCAAATCCGCGCGCAACCTTATTTTTCTTTACGGTCGAAGATTTTCCGATTACAAGATATTTTGAAGAAAGAACCGGAACGAGAACAGCCGCAACAAGCAATGAACAGAGCAAACTGAAAACGATCGTAAAGGCGAAGTCCTCAAAAAGACGTCCAATCATTCCAAGTTTTTTATTGAACATGATCATCGGCAAAAAGATACATACCGAAGTCAAAGTTGATGATGTAATTGAACCGAGCATTTCTTCAGAACCAAGGACGGCCGCAACGGCAGGCTTCGCATCCTTTTCGCGGTAACTGAAAATATTTTCCAGGATTACGATTGAGTTATCGACAAGCATACCGATACCCAAAAGAAGTCCTGAAAGAGTCATCATGTTGATGGAAAATCCGCAGAAGTACATCAGCGCAAGAGTAATCAAAACCGAAATTGGAATTGCAAGCGCAATGATGAAGGTACTTCGGAAACTTCGAAGGAAGATGTACAAAACGATGACGGCAAGAACGATACCTTCCAAAAGAGAAGTGACAACCTGTCGTACCGTAGCACCGATATTGTCCGTCGTATTGAAACTTTCGATGATTTCAACATCACTTGGCAATTCTGCCTGAATCTTCTTAAGCTGGGACCTTACTTTTTTAGCCGTAGCAAGCGAGTTTTTACCGCTCTGCTTTTGAATCTGAAGAACGACACATGGAGTTCCATCCAAATAAGCCATTGAAGAAACATCCTTGTAGCCTTCGTAAACATCAGCGATATCGCGCAGCAGGATGGAAACCATATCAGGAGTTCTCGTTCCGTTCTGCTTAACCTTGTATGAAACGACGCTCTGCTTGATGTCTTCAATTGATGAGTAGGTTCCTTCAGCCTTAATCGAATAGTTTGCATCCCCTGAAGTGATTACACCACCGCTTGAAGAAATGTTCTGTGCTGCAATCATCTGTGCAATCTGAGTGATTGTCAGTTCGTAAGCATCGAGTCGGTCACGAGGAACATCGACGATTACAGCCTTTTCACGGCCACCGCTGATGTTTGCACTTGCAACACCATCAATCTGCTCAAGTCTAGGCTGGATGATGTTTTCAGCAAAGCCTGAAAGTTCTTCCGGAGTTCTAGGTCCTGTTACAACGAGTCCCATGATAGGAATCATCGATGGGTCCATCCTGAAAATAATAGGCGAACCGGCCGTATCAGGAAGATAGTTTCTGACAAGGTCTATTTTGTCGCGGATATCATTTGTCGCCGCGTCAAGGTTCGTTCCGTATTCCAGTTCCATCAAAACGAGGCTGGCTCCACTTTGCGAAGTCGAGGTCATTTTTTTAAGGCCGGTAACACTCGAAAGCGCGCTTTCAAGAATACGGCTTACGCTTTTTTCAACTTCTTCAGGACCGGCATTAGTATAGCTGGTACTTACGACGATGTATGGAATTTCCATTTCAGGCGTAAGGTTCAAAGGAAGTGATGTCGTACAGTAAATTCCGAGAGCCGTTGCCAAAATGAAAATAATTAAAATTGTAGTCGGGCGGTTAACCGCCATCTTTGAAATTGACATAAACTACTCCGAAATGCTGATTACGTTAACTTTAGCCCCTTCTGAAAGCAAAGCCTGTCCTTTTATGATGATGATGTCTCCGGCATTCAAGCCTGAAACAACTTCCTGCCTGTCATCAACACGGATTCCTTTTTGAACTTCGCGAACAGAAACTGTGCTGTCCAAAGGATTCAATACGTAAACGATATCCTTGCTGTTTCTGGTCACGATTACGTTGTGAGGAATTACGATTACATTTTTCTTTGAGTCGGTGACCAGCTTGATTCTGGCATACATTCCGGCCCTGAGCCGTGAATCTGAAGGTTCCTGAATCAACTTGATGCCGAGAGTTCTTGATGAAGTATCAAGAACCGGGTCGATTTCAACGAGAACAGCAGGAAAACTTTCGCCCGGGAAAGCATCAAACGTAAGCTCTGCTTTCTGATAAAGTCCGATTCTGCTGATGAATCGTTCTGCAACATTTGTCTTGATTTCAAGTTTTCCAGTACTGCTGATTTTTCCGATTGCCATAGAGGCAGCCACAGTCGAACCGACATTA
>JAILRX010000228.1 GCA_024697985.1 Treponemataceae bacterium
AATTCGGGCAAGGTTTACGAAGGTTGTAAAAAGGTCTGAAAGATACATTTCCATCGGGCTGTCAACTTTTTGGCCAAGTTTGAAAGCGGCTGTAGGACAGGTCGGACAGAGGATAAGGTCGTAGCTTTCGAAAAGTTTTGCAATTTCTTTCTGGATTCGGGCACGTACTGACATACCGGTCTTGTAGCATTTTCCGCTCATCTGTTCTGAAAGGACGTAGTTTCCGATTACAATTCGTCTTTTTACTTCAGGACCAAAACCTTCGCTTCGAGTCTTGATGTAAAGATCGTCGTAGCCAGTTCCAGGATCCTTTCGGTTTCCGTAACGGATTCCGTCGAATCGGCTAAGGTTTGAAGCGGCTTCACTTAAGGCGATGATATAGTAACTTGCAATTGATGCGTCCAATACAGGAAGGTCAACGATTTCAATTGATGCGCCTTTTTTGGTAAACCATTCTTTTGTCTGAGCAAAAACGGCTCCGACATCAGGATCCAAACCTTCTGCCTGCTCGAACTGTCGAGGAACTGCAATCTTGAGCTTTGAAAAATCCTTGTCTTCAAGGCCTTTCAAGTCTGCAAGGCTTTCATTTTCCGGAAGATCGCAGGATGTGTCGTCATAAAAATCAGTTCCGCAAAGAACGGAAAGAGGTTTTGCAATGTCACGAGGATTGTGTCCCAAAAGACCTACCTGATCCAAAGAAGAACCGTAGGCAACGACACCCCATCGGGAAAGAACACCGTAAGTCGGCTTGAGTCCGTAAACGCCGCAGTAAGAAGCAGGAAGTCGTACTGAACCACCGGTTTCTGTTCCAAGACCAAAAACAGCCTGATTTGCGGCAACGGCAGCTGTAGAACCGCCCGAAGAACCACCTGAAACGTAATCACGGTCGATCGGATTTCGAGTAGGTCCGTAAATTGAATACTCGGTTGAAGAACCCATGGCAAATTCATCCATGTTGCATCGTCCGAGCGGAATTGCGCCTGCATCGATGAGGCGCTGCGTAACTGTCGCATTGTATGGAGCAACGTAACCCTGAAGGATGTTGCTTGAACAGGTAAGTTTTTTACCCTTAACTGAAATATTGTCTTTTACTGCAAAAGGAACGCCGAGCAAAGGTTTTTGAGAAAGAAGTTCCTTTACTGCATCACTTCCCTTTTCGCGGGCTGCTTTATAAAGCTCATCAGCCTGGTCTGCAAGGGAAAGAACATCATCATACATTTCGAGGAATGCATTGAGCGGAATTTTTGAATTTTTATCTGCTTCAAAAAAATCTATGGCACTTTTTGCAAAATCGTGGCAGGAAAGGCTGCCCTTTGAAAATGCGTCAAGTGCTTCTTCAATTGAAAAAGTCTGAAATTTATTTGCGTCCATTTTAACAACCTTCTCCAAGAACTTTAGGAACACGGAAATATCCGTCCATGAATTCTGTAGAAACTTTCTTTACATCCGGAATATCAAGGCCTTTTACGATTTCGTCATCGCGCAAAAGTTCTGCGTCTGTCGTCGGATATGCGTCGTAAGGATTTTCACTGTCGTCGTAATTTGAAAGAAGATCAAAGTAACCTACGATCTGGTCAACCTGATTTCTTAAAACTTCAAGATTTGTACTTTCCGGTGAAAGCCGAGAAAGGAATAACAGAGCTTCGAGAGTCTGTTCATCAATTTTATTATTTTGAGTACCCATAATTTTTATAATAGCGTATTTTTAGGGCAAATACAAGATGAACAAGGCGGCCTTGCGACCGCCTGAATTTCATGCAAAAATTACAGTTTCCAGCTTACAGCCTCTTTTCTGCTGTCTATAAAGCGGCTGTAAATTCCACCTTTGGAAAGAAGTTCTTCATGACTTCCCTTTTCTGCAATTTTTCCCTTATCGATAACAACAATTTGATCTGCGTTTCGAACCGTCTTGAGTCTGTGGGCAATCATAATTACTGTCTTTTCCTTTGTAAGTTCCTTTACGGCATCCATAAGATCGCGCTCATTTTCAGGATCCACGTTTGCGGTCGCTTCATCCAAAATAATTATCGGAGAGTCTTTCATGATTGCACGTGCAATTGAAATTCGCTGTCGCTCTCCACCTGAAAGGCTTGCTCCACCCTCGCCGATTACAGTGTCATATCCTTTTGGAAGGGAAGAAATGAAGTCATGACAGCAGGCTTTTTTTGCAGCTTCGATTACCTTGTCCATTGAGGCTTCAGGATTTCCAAAACGGATGTTGTTGGCTATCGTATCGTGGAACAGATATACGCTTTGGAATACAAAACTGAAGTTCTGCATAAGGCTGTCCATCGAATATTCCTTCACATCAGTTCCGTTAAGCGTAATTTTGCCTGAATTTACGTCCCAGAACCTTGAAAGAAGATGACAGAAAGTCGTTTTACCGCCACCGCTTGGACCGACGAAGGCTGTAGTCGTGTGGGCAGGAATTTTCAAGCTGACACCGTCGATGATTTTCTTTTTGTCGTAGGCAAAATCCACGTCCTGAGCATCGAGTTGTGTGTGTTCGACGTCAAGGGCATCAAAGTCCTTGCCTTCAATATCCATTGTTGGAAGTGAAAGAATCGCATTTGCCTTGGCCACGCTTAAGTTTATAGTCCTCAACAGTGCAGAATAGTTTCCGCCTGCTTCAAGAGTCGTAAAAAGCATGAAGGAACAGACAAGCATCGTGGCACAGTCTGCAAGATTCATAGAACCGGCAAGATAGAAATAAATTGATGCAAGCATGATGGCAACGCCTGTAAGTTTTGCAACAAAAGACTGAACGTTTGAGACAGGAATACATCGCATTTCCATCTTGATGAGGGTTTTGATTCTTTTATCAATGACCTTATTGAGTTCGCTCTGTCTTTGAACTGCAAGATTATAGGCCTTGACTTCAGCAATTCCCTGAACGAATTCCAGAATTTTTCCCACTTCAGCCGCATCAACCTTGATTTTATCAGCTGAAATTGATTTTACGGAAAGACGCATGAAAATATTGACGAATTCGAAAAGCAAAAATCCGGCAAGAGCAACAAGACCGATTCGCCAGTCGAAAATCAAAATCATTACGACTACAAAGGCTGTATCCAAAAGCCCCTGCAAAACCATCATTACGGCTCTTGTAGCAACATCACCCATGGCTTCCATCGTATTTGTCGTAACTGAAGTTATTTCTCCAAGACTGTTTGAGTTGAAATAACCCATCGGAAGGTAGCGAAGATGCTCTGCAATTTCGATTCGCTTGTTGGCGCAGGTTCTGTAGCCGCCTTCACACTGCCACATTGCAGTATTTTTTTTAGTGATGACTGATCCTAAAATGCTTACCAGCATGATTCCAAGCGAAATATAAATTGTCTTTACCTCAAAAGGTTTTCCGTCAATGACAGTTCCGATAAGCCCCTGAAGCATTACGGCAACGGCTGCAATCCTTAAAGCCATGAAAATTGCATTAACTACTCCGACAGCTATTGAACCGTAAAATTTATTTCTATTTTCTTTATCACAAAATCTAAAAAATTTTCTTAATGTTTCAAACATGAAAAACCTCCTATTCATCCCTGGCACTGATGTGCGCTTCCCACATGGCCTTGTAAAGACCATTCTGCTTCAAAAGTTCTTCGTGCTTTCCATAGGAATCAACCTGACCGTCCTTGATGACATAAAGATTGTCGGCATCGGCAACAGTTGAAAGCCTGTGGGCAATTACGATTAGAGTTTTGTCCTTAACAAGGCGGGCAACAGACTTTTGAATTATTGCTTCGTTTTCAGGATCCGTGTAGGCCGTAGCTTCATCAAGAATTACGATAGGCGAATTTTTCATCATGGCCCTGGCAATTGCAATTCTCTGTCTTTCACCGCCGCTCAAATGAGCACCGCTACCGCCGACTACAGTATCAAAGCCATTTTCAAGACTCATGATAAAGTCGTAGCAGCCGCTTTGCCTTGCAATTTCTTCAACATCAGCATCGCTTGCAGCTGGACATCCCATACGGATATTTTCCCGGACACTGAGGTCAAAAAGGAAATTATCCTGGCTTACATAAGCAACACGACGATTGTATTCTTCAAGGCTCAAGTCCTTTATGTTTACTCCGCCGATTTCAACTGAACCTGAATCAACGTCCCATAATGAAGCGATGAGGCGGGCAAGAGTTGATTTTCCGCTTCCGCTAGGTCCTACAAGAGCTGTATAACTACCCTGAGGGAAGGAAAGGTTTACGCCATGAAGGATTTCCCTGCACTCTTTGGATTCTTCATCCAGCTCTTTCTGACCTGATACGTTTGCACAGTTAACGACATCAACTTTTTTCTTGTATGAAAAATGAACGTTTTTAAGTTCAATTGAATTGTCTTTAGGTTCAGATTTATTTTCTTCAGGTCTGTCCAATTCAGGAAGAGTCATCAAAGTACCGACCTCATTGAAAATTACATTTGCCTTTGCAATATCATCATGATAGGTAAAAGCCGTAATTATAGGCTGAATTGAACTCAAGGACATGATTATGGCAGTAATGAAAGACTGCGCATCGACCTGACCCTTGAGGAAAAGAAGACCTCCCAGAGGCAAAAGAGACAGAAGAGATGCCGGCATAATCACCATACCGATCGTAAAAGACCAGACCGTACTCCTCATCCATTCTACATAGCAGTCAGAACCATCTTTTGCAGCCACAACAAAGCGGTCGTAAGAAGATTTTGACTTACCGAAAGCTTTTATTACTTCGATTCCGTTTATGTATTCAACAGCCGTATCGTTAAGAATCTTTGTCTTGTCGATTGCGTTCTGAAACTTTTTTACAGCATCCTTGAACATGAAAGCCATTGCAATCAGTCCGACCGGAATAGTTGCAAGACAGCAAAGACCAAGCTTCCAGTTGAAAACAAGAAGGTAGACGATTACAGCAAGGGAAAGCAGGATGTTGGAAGAATATTCAGGCACGATATGAGCAAGAGTTGTTTCCATGCTGTCGACCCTGTCAATCATGACGTTTTTAAGGGAACCGGAAGGCATGTCCAGGACTGTTCCCAGAGGGAGCCGGGAAAGTTTGGCGCAGAGCTTTTTCCTGATGTTTCCCAGAAGATTGAAGGTTGCAATATGGCTCATGGAAGTAGAAATTCCATGGAAAAGCACGTTTCCAAGCCAGAAAAGAGCAATTATTCCACCCTCAACTAAATATAGATGCCAGTCACGGATTCCGCTCATCAGCTGATTTACTATCCGTGCAATCATAAAATAAGGCGCGATGCAGAAAGCAACGCTTATAATGGCAAAGAACACACTCAAAAAGTACTGTCCTTTTTTTTCACCTGCCAGTTCAAAAATCCAGCCCAAAAGGCCTTTCTTAGCAGGATCAGACGATTTTTTTGACATATTTTCTCCTATTTAGTTAGCACTTGCTAACCTTTATTATATAATATATAACACTGTTATATTTTGTCAATATGACAATCATCGATTTTTAAGCTGATTTAATTTTTAATGAAAAAATATCAGTGGGAAAAATGCATGATATCGTTCCAGCCCGAACGATAAAAAGAAAACATCTGAGAAAGACACTCATCAGCCTCTTCCTTTGTACCTGCCTCGAAAAGGAGGACAAAAAAAGATGCAAATGTGCCTTCCATAATGATTTTTTGGATTACAGGGTTAATTCTTGTAGTTTCAATTCCCTGTTTTTCAAGAACGCCGTAAAAATATTCCGTTGAATCTATGTCTTTTTTTGCTATGTCACTTACAAAGTTTTCGTAGCGAGTTCCGCCAGAACAGTTGAGGATGAGATTAAAAGCTTGTTTGTGGCTCCATGCATAATCGAACATGGTTTTCAAGCCCTTGGACGAAAAATCTTCCATGAACTTTACCTGCTGATCAAAAGGAATTGATTCAAATTCACTCAGGATCGAGTCATATACGCCGTGAATGTAATCAACGTGTTCCTTGACAAGAGCATCAAAAAGTTCTTCCTTGCTCTTGAAATAACCGTAAAGAGCCCCAGTCGTTACGCCCGCTTTTTTTACGATGGTACGAAGGGATGAAGATGAAAATCCCTTTTGAGAAAATTCTTCATTTGCAGCTGTCAATATTTTATTTAGCGTTTCAGACTCTTCCATCTCGACCTCTTAAATAGAGAATAACATAAAACTTTTTATAAAGCAAAGAGAACAAATAACAATTTCATTTGGAAAATAAAAAAAAAGCGGCCGTCAGCCTGACTTATTTGACAATCAGTCCGGCGGCCACAATAACGCCTAGTGAATACTGACGGATGTTTGACGGAATAGTAATTAACAAAGCACATCCGCTTTTTTGCTTGCAGCGGAAGGATGTTTATTTTCTACTGCAGGGCACCAAGTGCCCTACCTGCATTTGTAACTAGATTATTGCTTTGCAAAGATTTTAGTCCATTTCATTAAAATGAAATTGACAAAGCTGGACACACGCCCCAATTACTATAATCTTTCGTGCCGCTCTCGCTGTCTGCCACCATCGTCGCCTGCAAAGGCTTGGGCTGTTTTCCTAAAATGATAACGCCGGCAACTGCTGCAATG
>JAILRX010000017.1 GCA_024697985.1 Treponemataceae bacterium
CAAAATGAAAAGTGACATCTTGGTGACATTACTAATGAAAGGTTAATATATAAACTGTGCAAATCTTTATAATATAAAGATTTAACTAATCGGGTCGGCGGGATTTGAACCCGCGACCTCTTCGTCCCGAACGAAGCGCGCTACCAACTGCGCTACGGCCCGTTTGTTTATGACAAAGCATAAAAAAAAGCCCATCGATTTGATGGGCTTTAGCGGGAGCGACGGGGCTTGAACCCGCGATCTTCGGCTTGACAGGCCGACGCGATAACCAGCTTCGCTACGCCCCCGTGATGTTTTTAATATATAGAAAACCTAAAAAAGTGTCAATATGCCCACATAGAAAAATGCGAAAATTACCTTAATTGACAGCATATAGTTGGTATGATAAAATTGATTACACAAAAAATCGAGGTTAAAATGAATAAAAATAGTAATAAAAAAACAAATCGAAACATTGCCATAAGCGTTGGAACAATAATCGTATTTGTACTTATAGTAATTTCATTCATCATCCTTCCTGGCATGGTTGGTCAGGGCAACGGTGAAAGACCTGTATTCGGTAAATGGGGAACTCGAAATGTTGCCTACGAAACAAACACGTATTTCACACACTCACTTTCACAGTACGGTGAACAGGCAAAACAGATGGCTGAACAGTACGGTGAATATTATGCTGACTTTTTTATGCGACAGGCTTTTCAGCAGGCTTTCAATGAAACAATCAGACGATATGCTTTCGTAGATTTCGTTGAGCACACAGGTTATGTTCCATCAGAAAACAAAATCGACAGAAACATGATCAATAACTTTTTGGATCAGACCGGTAATTTTTCAGAGAAGTATTACAGAAGCACACCGGAAGATCAGAAAGAAAAATTAAGAAAACAGCTTGAAGAAGATGACGTTGCAAATAGATTCCTTTTGGATTATTTTGCAAAAGACGTAATCAAAAATGAAAACGGAATCAACTATGCACTTTCTATTTCCGACGCAGAAATTGATTTCTTCAACAAGATGAATTCAACAAAAACTTCTTTTGATGCAGTAATTTTTGATACAACAGAATATCCTGATTCAGAAGTTGTAGCTTATGCTCAGGAAAATCCAGACCTTTTCAACAAATACAATTTCAAGGCAATTTCAGTTGAATCAGATTCTATCGCAAAGAAAGTTTTGCAGAGAATTTCAAGCGAAGAAATCACTTTTGAAGATGCAGTTACCGAATATTCAAAGAACTACTACTCTACTTCAAACGGAAACCTCAAGAATAAATTTGAATATCAGATTACAACAATCTTGAAGAACAAATCTGACCTTGCAAAAATCGCAGACTTGAAAAAGGACGAATTGAGCCCAGTAATCCAGACAGAAATCGGATATACAATTTTCAAATGCATTTCTGAAATGCAGCCTACGGACACAACAAACACTGAATATATCGATGTTGCACGCACATACGTAAAAGAAAATGAAATGGGCCGAATCCAGGACTATTTCACTTCAGAAGCTGCTAAATTCGTAGAAACAGCCAGGGCAAGCAGTTTTGATTCAGCTTGCAAGCAGAACGGAAAATCAAAGCAGTCAGTAAAAGATTTCAGATTGAATTTCAAGAACAACTCACTTCTTGATGAATCAAAATCTGACATTGAAGGCCTTGAAGGAATCAGCGACAATGAAGATTTCCTCAAAAAGGTTTTCGCCCTCAACGCTGGAGATGTTTCAGATCCTATCATGCTCGAAAATGCAGTCGTTGTTGTAAAGGCAAACGGTTCTTCAGTTGGTTCTGACTCAGCAATTGCTAAAGCAGATTTTGCTCAGGATGTAACAAATCAGGATTACAGTTCTGTCATCAGCTACATTTACGACAGCAAAAAATTAAAGAACAATTTTGATGCAACTTACACAAAATACTTTACATCAACAAAATAATGAATCAGAAAAGCCTTGTTTGATTGAAGCCAAACAGGGCTTTTCAGTTTTATATAAAGGACGCTTCCTTTATTCAAAATACTCGCCAAGCGCAAACTGCCTTAAACTCGTCGAAAATCTAAATCAAGTTACAGAACATTTGATTATCATCAATTCTCCAATTTTAGGTTACGGCCTGGAAGAATTAATCGAAAAGATTGATGAAAAATGCTACGTTCTGGCAATCGAACACGATAAAAACCTCCACGACTTTTCTTTAAAACAGAGTTTTGACTACAACAAGGTTGCAGAAAAAGCCAGCTCTCTAAAAAAACGGTTTTCCTATGTGCTTTTGGAAAATGAAAAGGAAGCCGTCGAGTTTTTTTCTTCCGATGAATTTCAGGCAAAAATACGAAGCTGCAAGCACATTACAAGCCTTGATTTCTCTGCGATAAATCCTGAACACAAGGAATTCTATCAGCATTGCACAGATTATGCTTCTATGGCTCTTTCGCAGTTCTGGAAAAACAAGATGACTATTACTAAACTTGCGCACCTTTACAATAAAAATATCATCCAAAATCTAGCCTTCGCTTCAAAATGCGAAATCTTGAAAAAACAGAGCATATCAAAACCGATTCTTGTTTTTGGAACTGGTCCTTCCCTCGATGTTTTTTTTGATTCGATTAAAAATAATCGGTCTGACTGGATTTCATTCATCAACGAAAACTTTTTCACGATTTGCGTCGACAACAGCCTGAAACCTTTGAGTGAACGCGGAATAAAATGTGATGCTGTAGTGTTGGTTGAAAGTCAACTTGCAATAGAAAAGGCCTTTATAGGAACGCAAAAAGAAAGCTACACCCTCATCTGTGATCTAAGTTCAAGAACAAATCTGATTAAGTATGCCAAAAAAAATCCTGAAAATAAAATCGCAATGATTTTTACAGAATACCAAAAGCTTGGATTTTTAAGTGCAATAAAAGAAAGACTTCCTGATCTTACCAAGTTCAATCCGGCAGGATCTGTCGGACTTTACGCCATGGAAATTGCATCCTTTTTAAGAAAACCAGGCACGCCAATCTTTTTTACAGGCTTAGACTTTTCTTTTGAGCTTGGAAAAACACACTGCAGAAATGCTGCTGCTCATTTTACAAGACTGATAAGCACAAACAGAATAAACCCCATTATCAATGTAGCAAGTTCATACAGATACGGTGCCCGCAAAATTGAAAATTCAAACCTTTTCACCGACATCGGTCTTGAAGGTTACTCGAAAAACTTCATCCAAAAGTATGAAAACTTAAAAGCTTTGTACAATCTTTCGTCCATCACTCTTGGAAAAATTGAAAACATTGATATACAAAAATTTATCCTTCTTTCTAAAACTTCATCCGATAAAAATCAATGCGAAGAATGGCTTTTGGAAAAATCTGAAAGTGACAGAAAAGAAAGTGAAAGCAGAATCAAGGATTTTATCGAAAGTGAAAAAAAAGAACTCGAGCTGATAAAAGATTCGCTTATAAACGGCACTTTGAGTTCAGAAGAACTTTGCAGGAAAATCAACGAGCACGAATATCTTTTCATCCATTTTCCTGACGGAAATGACGGCTGCCAGAACAACCTTTCCTTTTTCAAGCGCGTGAGAAGTGAAATTGACTATTTTTTGAAAATATTTACTCTTCTTTCGTTTTAAGGACAGCAAGGAATGCCGACTGTGGCAACTCTACGTCACCAATCATCTTCATTCGTTTTTTACCCTCTTTCTGCTTTTCAAGAAGCTTTCGTTTTCGGGTAATATCACCACCGTAACATTTAGCAAGAACGTCCTTTCGGACAGGATTTACAGTTTCTCGTGCGATAATCTGACTTCCAATTGCGCCCTGAATTGCAATCTTAAACTGCTGTCTTGAAATTTCATCCTTGAGCTGAGAGCAGACGTGTCGAGCTTTGTCGTAGGCATTGCCTTTGTAGCAAAGCTGAGAAAGCGCGTCGACGCTCTTGCCGTTAATCAAAATATCAATTTTTACAAGTTCCGTATCACGATAACCGATGACTTCGTAATCGAATGAAGCATATCCTCGGCTGTAACTTTTGAGCCTGTCGTAAAAGTCGAAAAGAACTTCGCTAAGAGGCATTTCATAGATAAGCTCAACTCGTTTTTGATCCAGATACTGCATGTTGGTCTGAACACCACGCTTTTCTGTACAAAGAGAAATAATGGAGCCGATGTAATTACTCGGAGTTATGATTGAAGCCTTGATGTAAGGTTCACGGCTTGAGACGATTTTTCCTGTATCAGGATAGTCAGCAGGGTTATCAATGAATTTTTCTTCGCCATTTGAAAGCGTGATACTGTAACGTACGGAAGGAGCTGTAAAAATAACAGCCTGATTGAAGTCGCGTTCGAGGCGTTCCTGAATTACTTCAAGATGCAAAAGTCCAAGAAATCCGCACCTGAAACCATGGCCGAGCGCAATCGATGAGTCCTTTTCGTAAACAAGACTTGCATCATTCAAAACGAGTTTTTCAAGGCTTTCCTTGAGTTCATCATAATCGTTTGAATCGATCGGATAAATTGATGAGAAAACCACAGGCTTAACTTCCTTAAAACCAGGAAGAGCTTCTTCTGCAGGATCTTCAGCAAGAGTAATCGTATCGCCGACTTTAACATCAGAAACATTTTTAACACCGGCAATAATATAACCTACATCACCATTGTTGAGTTCTTTTTTATCCTCAAGCGTAATCTTAAAAATACCGACGTTATCGACCTTGTATTCAGTCTTTGAGCTCATGAAAAGAACGTTCTGACCAACTTTCAGACTTCCGCTAAAAAGACGCACGTGAACGATGACACCCCGATAAGGATCATAATGGCAGTCGAAAATCAGGGCCTTCAGCTTTTCGTCATTGCTTGGCTTAGGGCAAGGAATCTTGTTAACGATTGCTTCAAAAAGCTCATCAATTCCAACACCAGTTTTTGCACTTACAAGGATTGCCTCATCCGGATCAAGTCCCAAATCATGAGATATCTGTTCCTTTACGGCAGGAATATCAGCTGCAGGAAGGTCAATTTTATTGATTACAGGCACGATTTCAAGATCATTTTCGAGAGCAAGATACATATTTGAAAGGGTCTGAGACTCGACTCCCTGAGAAGCGTCAATCAAAAGAAGCGCACCTTCGCAGGAAGCGATTGCTCGGGAAACCTCGTAGGAAAAGTCGACATGGCCAGGCGTATCTACGAAGTTCAATTCGTAAAGCTGTCCGTCTTTGGCTGTATACGGAATCGTAACGGCCTGACTTTTAATCGTAATTCCACGCTCCCGTTCTATTTCCATCGAATCCAAAATCTGGTTTTGAAACTGCCTGTCATCGATGATTTTTGCCTTTTGGATAAGACGGTCGGAAAGAGTCGACTTTCCGTGATCGATATGAGCTACAATACAAAAATTTCGGATTTTACTTAAATCTGCCATAGTTTTCTCTCTTAAAATAATTTTTCACTGTCGAGCAGGGTTGCAAGAACCATTGCTGCATCGAGATATCCGTTCGATTTTTTCTTTGAATAAACTTCGGATAAAATATATTTGTCTTCCTGAACTGCGGTCTTGAAAATCTGAATCGGATCATTTTCAGAAAATCCAGATTCATCGGCAACACTGCCCTTCAAAACTGATTCAACAGTAAATTTTGATTTATATACTGATGAGGATCTTTTTAATTTTAGGCCGTACAACGGATAAAAGGCATTTTCCAATGTCTCGTTTCTAAAAATCTGAAGCATTGGATTTTCAGTTCGCTCATCAGCGTAAACATGATAGACCTTTGTCTTTCCGTCAGATTTTTTGACTTCAAGATCAATTATCGAATGCGGCCTTATTTCCACGAAACGCTTGTGAAGGTCATCAAGACTTGTAACAGGATTTGAATTTACCTTTTGAATCAAATCTCCTTCTTCAAGACCAGCTTTTTTTGCATTTGAATTGGTTTCAAGCCACAAAACTTCAACGCCAGTTGATTTTCCCTCGTCGTTCTTGCCAGTCCTTCCGAAAGCCCCGATATAAGAATGCTTTACCTGTCCGCAAAATAGATATGGAAGATTTGCCGTAAGGTATTCAACCGGAATTGCAAAATTAAGACCTTCGTAGTCGACCATTCCGGCAAAGGCAATGCCCTGAACGTTACCGGCCCTGTCGATTATCGGACCACCGCTGTTTCCCTGATTCAAGGCCGCATCTATCTGCATGACCTTACCGATAGAAAAAAGCTGGCGTCCTTCAGCAGAAACAATTCCTCTGGTAAGGGTGCGCTCAAGTCCGATTGGCGAACCGATTGCAAAAATCTCGTCTCCTACATCAAGGGCTGTTGATGAACCAAGCGGGAACGTGTAATCAGGAGAAGCCTCAGTTTTCAAGAGCGCAATATCAAGGCTTTTGTCAAACCCCACAACCTTGGCACTTATTCGAGTTTCATTGTCCTCGTTGAGTTTTATATAAAGTTTGCTGATTCCTTCATATTTTGGATCGACTTCTGAAGAAATTACATGATAGTTTGTGATGATGTAGCCGCGCTGGTCGATGAAAAATCCTGAACCGATGGCCCTGTTTGCATAAGCCCTTCCCTGCATCATTTTGACGCCGAGGTCCATCCAGATAGTTACGGTTCCGTCTATAACTGAGCTGATTTTTTCCAAAGGCTTTGTTGAACTTGGAATCAACTTCTTTTCTTCCGTTGAGAAAATCAAATTTTTGGCCTTGTCAAAATCCTGCTGAAAATCGCTCAATGAAAAAGAAGAAGCTTCCTTATAAAAAGCTGATGACAAATCACAGATTTTATTTATCGTGTTGAACTGGGTATAAAACTCGATTGTTTCCTCATTTTCAACAAGACTCTTTAACGATTCTTTTGCGCTTTCAAAACTTCGATTAAATAAATCCCGTACATCCTGATTATCAGGATTTTCAGAAAGCAGAATATAGGAGCGGTAAAACTGTTTTACCCCATCATTTTTGCAAGAATGTTCAATTTCGCTTATCATGCTTTTGACAAGCTGAGCATCATCAGTTCCATCAGAATTCTGAACGGATGAATCTGCAGAATTGCTGTTCGTGGCACATGAAAAAAACAGAGGAAAGAGTAATAATAATAAAGCGAAATGTCTGTTAAAAAAATGCAATCTTGAAAAATCTCCGCTATCAGTCGTTCATATTAACATGTTTTTGTGCAAAATAATTTTCCCCGACCCTTACGATTACAAATTCCAGTACATCACCATAACCTTCTTCATCCTGATAAGTCCATACCGAACGATGAAAAATAGAATCCGGGAAGGTTTTTATATGATTGGAAATTTCTTCTGCAATGTTATCAGCAGGAATTTCATCAATAAAATAAATCTTGTGTTCTTCATCAAAAAGAATATCCAGATCTTCAAAACGGTCGCTGAGTTTTACAGGAACACCATTTTTTGAAATCAAAGTGATCTTTTCGGAATTTGCAGGATTTAAAAGCTCAAACTTTTCGTTGACTGTTCCGTCTTTCAAAGTATGCTTTTCGAAAACATAAGTTTCAACGTAGCCTTCATACCAGACAACTCTGGAGCCATCTGCAAAAAATGTTTCTACGCAGTCATAAATTTCATTGCCGTCATAATCGATGGCGATTTTTGAAGGATAGAGTCCTTTTTGAGCAGGAATTGTTCCAAAAAGGTCTTCATAAAGATTCTTGATGGTTTCTTCCTTGGAAAGAGGATTGTCCTCATCAAATTCAAAATATTCAGCAATTTCAAAAATTGAATCTAGGTCGCGGTCGATGTACCTGACACTCAAATTTCCGTCAGTAAAAAGTGATTTTCCAAAAATAACGCCATCCATTTTGTAAAGAATTTCGATTGGATATCCATTTTTCATCGTAAAGACTTTTTCGTATGTTTTTCCATCCTGAATTCCGCTGCACACAACGGAAGAAGAATTGGACAAAAGTTTTGTATAATCTTCCCGTGAAACCTGTACGATTTTTTCCTGTGTCGGATAGGCAAAATAGAAATTGAAGCCTTCAAAAAGAGCTTTTTCTACAAAAGAAACCGGCATCCATTTATAGGCACCATCAATCAATGAGAAAAGTGTATTTTCTTCAATGCAGATGGTAGATGCAGCCGGATACGAATCGTATTTGATTAGCGAATTTGATGAAACAACTTCTACAGAAGTCGGAACGCCAAAATCGCAGTAAAGTCTGTAATCAACGATATAATCCTGATTCAAATCGGCACTGATAAGTTCAGGGCGGCCATCAACATAACTTACGCAAAAATCATCGGTAAAATCACCGGTAAAATCAAAAGTCAAAGTTCCGCTAAAATCAGCAAGGGCAACCATCAGATTTTCTTTTACATCCGCATCCGTAAACTGAGCAACAGTCTTTTCAAAAACCTTGGAATTGACCGGCTTTTCAAGGAAACTCAAGAATAAGGTAAGCGCATTATCCTGAGCGATCATCGAATTCTGCATTGCCACGTGAAGGAAATCAACCTTCATGCTATTTTCGGCAAAAAATTGCCTTAAAAGCCTGTTGCGGAAATTCGGATCCTGAACAAAAAAGCTTGCATAAAAAATTACATCAGGATAATCCTGGGAAATCTTTTGTATTTTAGAAATAAAGTTTGAGGCTATCTGAATAGAGGCAGAATCAAGCTGCTCGCCATTAAAAAAATAATTGTTGTATTCAGATTTGAAAAAAAGATTTGAAAATCTCGTATCATCAGGAAAAACTTTTGTCGCGCTTGAAATAATCGAGCGGGCCTTAACAACGTCGCCTGTGTTGTAACAGGTTTTTGCCCTGATAAATTCGATGTCTGATGAAAACCTGCCTTCAAGAAGATTGAAAGCCATTTCGTTTCGGTTTGTATCAGCAAGGACATCGGCATATAAAACAAGGCAGGAATCAGACTGAAAATATTTCCAGTCATTCAATTCGTAGGCTTTTTTTGCACACTCATAAATTTGATTCAAATTTCCGTCTGTTTTTCTGAGGGAATAAGCTTTTGCGTACCACAAATCAGAGATTTCATCATCATAGGCAAGGCCCAGATCGACCTGAGAAATTGCAGAGCTGTAATCTTCTTCTTCGATAAAATTTTTTGCGTTCAACGAATAGCGCAAAGCCGTCTGTCTCTGTGCAACTTTTGCATCCACAAAATCCTGTGAAAATAAATTAAAACCGACAAATGCAAGACAAACTGAAAAAACAGCTAAAAATTTTCTCACGCTTCAACTTCTCCATTTGAATTATTTTTCTTAAATTTTTCAAAACCAGGCAGTTCGACAATCTCCTCACAGGAAAGGGTTTCTTTTTCAACAAGAGCCTTTGCAAGTGTATCCAGGAGATCCTTGTTCTGTTTGAGGTTTTCAAAAGCCCTGTTCTTGGCATTTTCAAGAATCTCACGAACTGACTTATCGATAAGACATGCAGTTTCTTCACTGAACATCTTGTGTCGTGCAATATCACGGCCCATAAAAATAGGTTCATCTTCCTGACCGTAAGAAACAGGTCCAAGTTCGTCAGACATACCCCATTCACAAACCATCTTGTGTGCAATTTCTGTAGCACGCTGAATATCGTTGCTTGCACCGGTTGTAGAAGTTCCGTAAATCAACTTTTCTGCAGCGTATCCGCCGTAAAAAATTACGAGCTGGTCATCAAGCATGATTTTCGTCTCTGAATATTTATCTTCATCCGGAAGTCCGATAGTAACGCCCAAAGCTCTACCACGAGGAATGATCGTAACCTTGTGCAAAGGAGAAACGTTTTCCAAAAAGAAATACTGAACTGCGTGTCCCGCTTCGTGATAGGCCGTCATAAGCCTCTCTTTTTCTGACATTACAAGGCTTTTTCGTTCAGCGCCCATCAAAATCTTATCGCGGGCATCCTCAACTTCCTTGTTCGATACCTTGTCCAAATTTCGTCTTGAAGCAAAAATTGCGGCTTCATTCAAAATGTTTGCAAGGTCAGCACCGCTCATTCCAGGTGTAGACCGTGCAAGTTTTTCAAGGTCGACTTTTTCATCCATCTGAATTTTTTCTGCGTGCACGTTAAGGATGGCTTTTCTCTCGAGCAAATCAGGAAGCGAAACCGTAACCTGCCTGTCAAATCGGCCAGGCCTCAGCAATGCTGAATCCAATACGTCCGGACGGTTCGTAGCGGCAAGCACGATGATTCCTGGAGTTGAATCGAAACCATCCATTTCGACCAAAAGCTGATTCAAGGTCTGTTCCCTTTCGTCATGTCCGCCGCCAAGACCTGCACCTCGGGCACGTCCAACAGCATCAATTTCATCGATAAAGATGATGCAAGGCTTAATTTTTCGAGCCTGTTCAAACAAATCCCTGACGCGGCTTGCACCTACTCCGACAAACATCTCAACAAAATCACTTCCTGAAATGTGAAGGAATGAAACGCCGGCTTCTCCTGCGACGGCCCTTGCCATCAAGGTCTTACCGGTTCCTGGATTTCCTACAAGAAGGACACCCTTTGGAATTTTAGCACCAATTCGTGCATATTTTTCAGGATCTTTAAGATAGTCGATTATTTCAGCAAGTTCTTCTTTTGCCTCTTCCTGACCGGCAACATCATCAAAAGTTGTCTTATTGTCTTTAGGCGAATAAAGGCGGGCCTTGCTTTTTCCAAAATCCATGCCGCGTCCATTCTGAACATTATTCGAACGGATGAACATGAGAAAAATTACGATAAAAATTATCCAAGGCAAAAATTGAGAAACATAATGCATCACGCCGTAAGATGATGTTTTTCCGGAGATCTTGATTCCGTTTTCCTTGAGAAGATCTATCAAACCGGCATCATTATAGGGAATCACACAGATGAAGTTCTGAAACTTTCCTTCTGAAAGCTGCATGACTCCGGAGATATTTTTTCCATCAGCAATCAAAACTTCAGTAACCTTTCCGCTTTGAACATAAGACAAAAAATCTGAGTAGGAAACCTGAGTCTGAGTCGGCTTATAAAAATTGAAAACCACAAGAAGGAAGGTCATGACCAGGACAGCAACAATCATCATTCTGACGATAATTGCATTAGGCTGATTTTTATTTGGCTGATTCTTAAAATCTTTCATTGGCGCTTACACAACATATAAAGGCATCTTTTCCGCCCTCTGCAGAAACAACGCCTTTCAGTTCATTCTCCCGAAATTCTATTGTTATAGGTAACTTTACGGAGATGATTTTTTCTGATGAAAGCAAATTTTTAAGGTCCTCTTTTGATTTGCGGACAAGAACTTTCACGAAATCAAAATCAAAATCTCCAAGTTCTTCTATTATAGCAAATAAACAAGAGTTTTTTCCACTGTTTTCAAAATGTTTTATTAAAACTTTTTCACCCTCAAATGACATGGAAATGCCGCAGGTGTTTACGGTCGAGCCATTACAAAATTTTTTGATGTTGTCGTAGGAAATCCGGTTTTCAGCCTTTATTTTTTCCAGGGCAGAATAGACTAGGCGTACCCTAAGACTCAAATGCAAGTTCATGAATTCTGTCTTTTCAAGATAAAACGAGCCGTTTTTTTCCTTCCACGAATGTGCTTCAACCAGCGATTCAAAAAAATCTTCATCGAGCATTTTTTTCTGCATACCGTGGAGTACCGCAGATTGCCAGCCCGAAAAATTCTCGTTCAAAACCGGAACAAGCACGTTTCTGATGCGATTTCTGAAGTACGAGACATCAGAATTCGTCGAATCGGTCCTGAAGGAAACGCCTTTTTCTTCAAGATATTTCAGGATTTCTTCCCGGGAAAAAATTAAAAGAGGCCTGAAAAACACCCCACGAGTTTCCGGGATGCCACATGCTGATAACTGATAGGCGCCCTGCAAAAAGCGCTGAAGAAGAGTTTCTTCCTGATCGTTTTTATTGTGGGCAAGAAAAACTACATCGCAGTTTTTTTCTTTTGCGAATTTTTCAAAAGCCCCGTATCGAAAAAAACGTGCCGATTCTTCGATTCCTTTATTGCGCTCATCAGCAAGACTGAAAATTTCACCCTGTCTTGCGTTTACGACGCAGCATTCCACATTAAGTTTTTTGCAAAGTTCAAGAACAAATTCACAATCTCCTTCGCTTTCTTCTTTCGTCCGGATCAAATGATTGACCGTCACGACATGAAGACGCATTCCTGTTTTTTCACGGAGGGCATATAATGCTAAAAGCATTGAAACAGAATCAGCGCCGCCTGAAACTGCGAGAGCCACATCTTTTCCAAAAAATTTACGAGGAAGATTGTCAAAAAACTTGTTTTCAAATTCTTCAAAAAACATCTGATTTTATCTTATTACAAAAAAAAACTGCCTCAATATCTGGCGACATCAAGACAGTCTTTGTTCTTTTCATCAAAATTATGCACGAACTGAAACGATTACAGTTTCTGGGTCGCTAAGAACTTTGATTCCCTTTCCAAGCTGAAGGTCTTTGATACAAAGTGATTCGCCGATTTTCAAAGCGTCGATATCAACAACGATTCTAGCTGGCAATTCTTTTGGAGTACATTCGATCTTTACAGATGCACCAGCTGTAGACAAAAGGAATCCACCTTCTCGAACACCAACTGGAGTTCCTGTTGTCTGGATTTTAAGAATCTTTCGGATTTTCTGATCGTCGTCAAGAGCGTGGAAATCAACGTGAAGATTTTTGTTAGAAATGATGTCGTATTCTGTGTCTTTGATCAAAGCGTTGAATTTTGTTCCTTCAACATCAAGACAAATGATAGTTGTAGCAGTTGCCTGTTTCCAAACTTTTGTGAATTCAGCTTCATCAACTGTAAGCATAGTTGATTCACCTTTGTGGTTGTAAACAACAGCAGGAAGTTTTCCTTCTTCTCGGATTTTTCTTGCAGCAGCCTTACCAGTTTCTGTTCTTTTTGAAGCTTTTAATACTAACTGTTCCATTTTTAGAACTCCTTAATAAAATAAAAATCAAGGAAAACTTCAGGCAACAACTAGTTTCTAGAAAATTTAACATTGCTTTCAACCCCATCGTTCATCACGCCAGAGTTTTCCTAAAATAACTGGGTTGGCAGGATTCGAACCTGCGGAATGACGGCACCAAAAGCCGTTGTCTTACCACTTGACGACAACCCAAAACTTATAAAAATTGCCGATTAATCTTCAGCAACGCCCTCTTCAAAGTGCCCTGCCTCGAATTCAGCAATAATTTTATCCTGCATCTTGGTTCTAAACTCAGGACTGATAGGATGAGCAACGTCTTTATAGTCTCCATTGCTTGTTCGCCTGCTAGGCATTGCGATAAACAGTCCCTGTTTACCCTCGATAATCTTTACATTATGAACAACGAAACAGTCATCAAACGTAACTGTAACGTAAGCTTTTAATTTTCCTTCCGCAGCAACTTTTCTAATGCGGATCTCTGTAATTTGCATACTATTCTCCCCTATCCACAAACTACCAGATGACAAAAAAATCAGCAGTTCAGAGAACAGAAGAAAGCAAGCAATAACGACACTGCCAGTCATTACAAAGTTTTGTGTATACAGTTTTTGCAGATTCGGTATCTGAAAAAACTCCGAAAACTGTCGAGCCAGAACCTGTCACTTCGACAAATTCTGCATCCAAAGCCTTCAAATCATCAAAGGCCCGCTTAATTCCAGGAAATTTAGAAAATAATGGCTGTGTAAACGAATTATAAAAAGTCCATTCTGAAACTTTTTTGTTATACACACTTTCTAAATCATCCAGGGGAGCCCGAATTTCGTCTTTATTTTTATTTTGGTATTCGTCAACCAAAGCATAAGCCTCAGCCGTTGAGCTGTGCTCATTCGGATATATCAAAACAAAAGAAAGATCTTTTCTGGCAGGAATTGATTCAACAATTTCACCCTGACCTGTAACTAAAGCACATCCACCTTTCAGAAAAAACGGAACGTCGCTTCCCACCGTCAAAGCAGCCTCTTCTAGCTGCGAAAAATCCAACGGACAGTCGAACATCTCGTTTAATGCAAGCAGCAATGACGCAGCATCCGAAGATCCTCCACCAAGGCCGGCACCAGAAGGTATACACTTATTCAGCACAACTTGAATACTTTGTGTAATACCCGTAGCCTTACAAAAACTCTGATAGGCTTTATTTAGAGTATTATTTTCAGGCAATTTCATCTTTTCACAAATCACCTGACAGGAATTTTCACTTTCGGTCAATTCGATGTCCAGCTCATCGTAAAGCGGAACGGTCTGAAATATACTTTTTATTGTATGATAACCATTCGGCAACTTCCCACAAACCTCAAGATGAAGATTAATTTTAGCAGGAGCTTTTACGTGCCTAATTTTTGTCATACCCCCCAATTATATCAAATTTGGTGTTTTAGTCAATAGAGCAAAAAAGTTGAAAAAAAGGCAAAATCTAGTTGACAATCTAATATGCCTTGAAATATGTTTTATATTGTAGATGTTTCTACAAGGAAGGGATTAAATGCTAACAGCAAATGACGTTGTTGAAGAAAAATCAATCTATCTGATGTCTGATAATTATGATGATGACTTTGATGATGATTTCGAAGAAGACGATGAAGACTTTGATGACTTCGATGATGATTTTGAAGACGAAGACGAGGACTTCGACGAAGACTACGACGACTTCGACGAAGACATGGACGAGGATGATTACGACTACGACGAAGACGGCGAAGATGAAGACTTTGATGAAGATGAAGATGAAAATGAAGAGTTTTCATATGATCCTTTCGACGAGTAAATAATCATAAAATTCAATTCATTTATAAAATAAAAGCCGAAATGCTAACAAAAAAGCATCTGACGAAAAATCAGATGCTTTTTTGTTTTAAACATACTTGAAAAGTACGCACCAAAAACTGACGAAATACCTTACATCAACTTTTCGCCGGCCTTCCACAATGACTCAAGCTCGTAAAAATCGCGTGCTTCCTGAGACATAAGATGAACGACAACGGGTCCCATATCAATAAGATTCCAGTCATCCCCATTCGGAGACCTTCTGGCAGGAACATTGATCTCAAGATCATTTTCCTTTGCGTAATCCTTTACCTGTTTGTACAGACCCTTCCAGTGAGAGGCACTGTTTATTGTTACGATTACAAAATAGTCAGTCCAGCTGTTCAGCTGCGATACATCAAGAACGCTTACGTCCTCGCCTTTATAGTCAATCATAAGCTGAGCGATTTCCATCGCCTTATCTTTTGCAGTTTTCATTTTTTCTCCTAAATATTTTAGTTTACGCGACGTCCATCAAAATCTTTACCCAAGATGATGGTAAAATCGGCCTTTGAACTTGAATCCAAGCCCGAAGAATTATCCTGAATTTCATCAACTATGATATTGTCGCAGTTAATGAAATCTCCCAACGCCTTGACTACATCCTTGTTATCGATGTGGTCAATTATAACCGTCTTTTCATAATCATTTCGATCTGCATTTTTTGAAGGCAGAACGTTATATCCGATTCCCTGAAGCAAAATCGAAGTATTTCTTGCAAGCCCCTGAACAGTTGTTCCGTTCTGAATTTCAAGTTCGTAAGTTCTACTGAACGCCATTTCATTTTCCATGACGAGAGTCTGCATGCTTACCTTGCAAGAATCTTTTATAAGCTGTCCGTCATAATAAGGGAACAGAAGATCTATGCCGTCAACACTTTTTGTATAGCCAGAAATTGTCTGAGGCGCAAGTTTTTCAGAATCAATTGATGAAAGTTCTTCCAAAAGCCTTTTCAAATGCTTCTTTTCTATGTTGGCAGTCATGAACTTAGAAAGTTCTGTCATTACGCGTTTTGAATTGATCTTTTCTCGCTTTTCACTCAAGGTTCCCAAAAGTGAAACAACAACGTTCTGAGCCCTCTCCTGAACGTCAAAATAAGTTTCATCCTCTTCAGAGTAGTACAGATAGCTGTAAACCTTGTCAGCATCAAGCCTGACAGATCCGGAAGGAAGCAAAAAGATTTCATCTTCAGTCCTGATGTCAATCGGTGAAGGAATGAAAAGCCTCAATCCTCCGACAAAATCGACCAGTTCAGTCAGCTGATCAATTGAAATTTCAATCGTAAACGGAATTCGAACAGAATTTCCAGAGTTCTTTGTCTTTTCAAAAAACAGATCCTCAACTTCCTTACGGTAGACTGACATCCCCTTTTCCAGATAGATATCACCGATAGGAGCAGTTCGGTCAATTGAAGTCCAAATGTTACCGGTTCTGTCCGGAATATGAAACATCGCGGATCTTTTCGTCCCAGGATAGAACATCAAAAGATCGGAAGCGATAATTTTATTATCATCGTGAAGGACGAACAGGACGTTCAAAATCTGCTCGTTTTCCAAAAGTTCATCGATTGGATTAGATTTCAACGAAAAAAACAGAACAAAAGCTACAGCTACAAGAACTGCAAGACTGAGTATCAAAAAAAGATAGCTCTGTTCCCTGATTTTTTTTATTTTTCCTGACATAGACTCTCCAATAATCGATATGTTTCATCCGCAACGGCACAACCCTTGTTTTCAAGGTAATCAACATTCTCTTTAAGAACAAAAAGCATCAGCTCATCAAGGCTCATGTCCTCAAACTGAGCAAGATACTCTTTCGTCACATGCGGCCGTCCCGGTTCAATTTTATCTGCAACGTACAGGATTTTTGCCAGTGGACACATTCCGCATTTTCCAAAGGTGTGGTAACGGACGGCTTCCATTATATCAACGTATTCATCAAAATCCAAGTTGAATTTCTGATTCAAAACAACAGCCGCTGCCCTTCCATGAAGAAGAGCCGGTTTTTGTCTTTCAATTTCAGAAATTTCCATGCCATCCTGAAGGGCAAGAGTGATGAGCTGCTCATCTGAAAAATCCTTGCAGATATCGTGAGCAATGCCTGCAAAATATCCGAATTTTTCGTTCACGCCGTATTTTTTACACAGATTGCGGCTGGTCTGGGCAACCCTGAGGATATGCTCAAAACGCGATTTTTTCACGGATTTTTCTGCAAAATTTATTACCTGCTGGGTCAGTTCTTCAAACCACTCAACACCATAAAGCTTATTATTAATGATATAGTCATAGACAGGATCCGGAACCATATAGCGGCAGCTCTCCCCGTTTTTCATTCGTTTCCTGAAATCTGAACTAGCAAGAGGCATGACAGGATTCGTAAGTGGCGTAAACGGAAATTTACTTTCAAGAGGAAGAGAATTCAGTTCCCGCTTTCCAACGATGAGCCTTACGCGGGAAGCAAGCGTATCTGCCATGTGCCAGGTATCAAAACCTGCAAGCAGATCATCGCCGATAATCAGACCGATTTTTCCTTCAATTTCATCCTGATAGCGCGATTCAAGGTCATAAATCGTATCGAGCGTATATGAAAGTCCCTTTCGTTTGATTTCACAGTCGTCGACCGTAAAATGCGGATTTGACTTGGTCGCAAGACGCAGCATGTTAAGTCTGTCCTCATCTGAAACGACAGCCTTATATGATTTATGAGGCGGGATACAGGCAGGAATGAAAATAATCTTATCGTATCCGAATTCAAGCCTGACGTCCTCGGCAAGCATAAGATGCCCGATATGCACAGGATTAAAAGTTCCACCCAAAACTGCGATTCTCAAAATCCACTTCCTTGTTCCGATCCAGGATACTGAGTAGTTTCTGCCGAGCACGAAGCCCTGCTTTTCATGAATTCACTTTTTTTGGTTTTGCCTTCACGGTTCAAGGCTGTTTCACCAGAAATCGAAGCAAATCTTTCAGTCTTTTCATTGAAATTTTCTTCAACAAGCGAAATGATGGCCTTCTGAACATTGCCAAGACCTGTTCTTTCGTAAACTGACATAAAAAGAACTGTTTCATCCGGATTATTCTTAAGAAGCTGAGATTTCAGTTCTT
This sequence comes from Treponemataceae bacterium, assembly GCA_024697985.1. GTDB lineage: Bacteria > Spirochaetota > Spirochaetia > Treponematales > Treponemataceae > RGIG9060. Next base: position 17,828 of record JAILRX010000017.1, read on the forward strand.
CAGCCCTCTGTTCTGCGCCTTCAACATCAATTTTATTGCAAAGGATGATTCGCTTTTTCTTTGAAAGCTCTTCTGAAAAGGACTTCAACTCATCCATCAGAGTATCAAAAGCCGTAAGATAATTATCATCCGAAACGTCTATTACAAAAATCAGGCAGGAAGTTCTGCTGATATGCTTCAGGAATCGGGTTCCAAGACCGGCACCTTCACTTGCACCTTCGATAATTCCAGGAATATCCGCAATGATGATGTCGTACTGATTGCCCTTTCCATTGGCATCCCCTGCATGAAGAACACCGAGATTCGGAATTTTTGTCGTAAAAGGATATGGAGCAATTTTCGGTCGGGCATTGGTAAAATAATCCAAAAGAGAAGATTTTCCGGCATTTGGAAATCCGACAAGACCGCAGTCTGCCATGATGCTAAGCTCAACTTTCAGGAAACGAGTCTCGCCAGGCTTTCCCTCGTGGGCATATTTTGGCGCCTGGTTTGTCGAAGACTTAAAATGCATGTTTCCCCAGCCGCCCTTGCCGCCGGTCAAAAATTTATAAACTTCATTTTCACTTTCTGTCGTAAATTCACAGATGAGTTCCCCGGTTTCTGCATCCCGGATTGTCGTTCCAGGTGGAACCGGTACGTAAACATCCTCTCCGTCCCGACCATATCTGTTTGAACCTTCTCCATCGCAACCGTTCTTAGCCTTAAAGCACTGCTTGTGTCTAAGATGCGACAAGGTCCTCAAATTTCGTTTGACGCAAAAATATACATCGCCACCACGACCGCCATCACCGCCGTTAGGGCCTCCATTAGGGACATACTTTTCTCTGCGGAACGCTATACAACCGTTTCCGCCTTTTCCTGAGCGAACTTCAATTAACGCTTCATCTGCAAACGAAATCACAATAATACTTCCTGATTAAAAAAAAATCCCCAAAGCGCTCCGAATTTAAAAACGGAAAAAATGCCTCGGGGAAATCACATCAAAAAATTGATGCCTTGATGAAAAGAAAAAATCTTGCCTTAAATTAGCCCTTTACAGGTGCAATTGAAGCAAATTTTCTTCCCTTTCTTTCATGATATACAACATTTCCAGATTCTGTTGCAAAAAGTGTATCGTCTTTACCTTTAAGAACATTTTCACCTGGATGAATTTTTGTTCCACGCTGACGAACAAGTATAGAACCAGCTGAAACTAATTCTCCGCCGAATGCTTTAATACCAAGATATTTTGGGTTTGAATCACGGCCGTTTTTAGCACCGCTTCCGCCTTTCTTTCGTCCCATTTTTATGCCTCCGCAATAATTTTTATTCTTCAACTCGCAGTTTGATACATTTC
>JAILRX010000038.1 GCA_024697985.1 Treponemataceae bacterium
CCCGATAAATGCCCTCATGCCTATAAAAGGAACTCCGCTTGAAAACTTACCGCAACTGACCGAAAAGGAAATTTTAAGAACAATTGCCTTTTTCAGATACATCAATCCTCAAGCAGACATAAGACTTGCAGCAGGAAGGGCTCTTCTTACAAACAAAGGCGAAAAGGCTTTTCAAAGTGGAGCTTCGGCCGTCATAACAGGAAACATGCTTACTACAAGCGGCGGTTCTACAATATTGAGCGACAAGGAAATGCTTTCAAAGCTTGGAAGGAAATTTTAATTTTATCTTTGTCTTTTGCAGCAACTATTACCAGTCATCCTTGCCGTACATTTCGTCAGCCCAGTCGGAGCAGTGATCATCCCCCATCAGAGCATCGTGGTAGACTTCGGTTTCATCGCGGTAAATGCCGCCGTAGTAGTCGTTGGAAGTCTGTCTCCAATAATCACTTTTAGAAGAAGCTGATTCAGAATGCCTGTCAGGTTTATAATCCTTCCGATAGTTATCGTAATTATATTTTGATCCATGCTTAGTATTATGACCAAAAAGCCCTTCGCCTATGATATAGACAAGAAAACCGATGCCTGAAGCAATAACAAGAAGTATCAACGCCAAAACAAAATTAATAATGACTACCATAAAATACCTCCTTGATTTTGACTCTATTATAAATTAGAGATGTCTCAAATAATGCTACTGCTTATTATTCTGATTTTTTTGTGCAAGTCCTGAAGCTTTCGTAAAGATTTTTTCAAGATACTGAGCTTCGCCCTCGCTCAAACTTGCACGGCTTAAAATTCCACGCCAGAAAATTTCCATGTCCTCGCGTCCTGTCACCTTGAAAAACCCGATTTTCTGAAGGCTGTCGGCAATGCAGCAGACGGTTTTGTCGAGACGCTTTGAAGCAACCGGGACATAACCTTCCGTATATTTGCTGAATTTTCTAAAAAGCGTGTAGCACATTACTTGGACTGCGTGGCTCAAGTTCAGGCTTCCAAAATTTTCACTTGAAGGGATGTTGATGCCGACCGTGCAGTCGCAAAGTTCTTCGTCGCTCAAGCCGGTCCTTTCGTTGCCGAAAACCACGGCGATTTTCGCAGAACCCGCGCCAGAATCCGGTACGCCATCACCAGAATCTTCGACGCCTGCAATCCTGGAAACATTTTCTGCAAACTCTTCGGGAAACATCAAAAAATCCTTGCGCTTTTTTCCGCGGCGTCTTGTCGTGCCTGCAACCACGGCACAGTCTTGAGAAGCCTCTTTAAGCGACTCAAAAAAACCCGCGTTTTTCCATATTTCAACGGCCTGCTCAGCGTGAGCCAAAGTCAGCACCTGATTTTCATCGTAATCTTCTTTTTTACCTACAATTCGTAAGTCCACAATATCATTATTAGCCATTGCCCTGCAGACAGATCCTACGTTTCGGCTTTCATCAGGATGACACAAAATTACACAGATGTTATTTCCATTCATGACTCAAATATATCATATATGGCAACTTTCTGAAATCTACTCTATACTTTTATGCGATATGAAAACTGTAATTATTGGTGCAAGCGGTGGAATCGGCAAAGCCATAGCAATTCAATTGATGAAACATGCTGATAAAAATGATGTTTTTGTTCTACAGGGCCGCACATCAGAAAAACTTGCAGAACTTTCCACATTTGCTTCTCAAGAAACTGATTGCAGAAAAGTGCTCGTCCAATACGAATTTTCAAATGACCTTCGTGATTTTTCCTTCATCGATGCGCAAAATCAAACCGAAATCAACAGCTCTGATTTCACCACCCTTGTAACCCACATAAAAACCTGCGACCGTCTTGTCGTCTGCTACGGACCATTTCTTCAAAAACCGCTGCACGAAATGGATGCCGCAGATTGGACGAAAACTGCAAACCTGGATTTTGCACTTCCGGGCCTTTTGGTAAGTCTTGCACTTCCCCACATGATGGAGCAAAAATATGGCGACATTCTGCTTTTTGGCGGAACAGGAACCGACACAATCTGTGCGTTCAAGACAAACGCAGCCTACGGAGCTGCAAAAATCGGCATAGGATCGATCGTAAAATCGGTGGCAAAAAACTATGGAGAGCAGGGAATCTGCTGCAACGCCATCCTTCCGGGCTTCGTAAAAACTGAATATGTCAGTCAGGAACAGGAAAAACACTATATCGAGCTTCTCGGCGGCGAATCCATGATAAGCACTAAAGAAATTGCAGAATATGCCGAAAATATTATATCGCAAAGAAATATGAACGGAGAACTTTTCCGCTTTGATAAAAATTGGGAAAGGCCGGTCTAAAAAAATTTGACACTTGCTTGTTTAGTGATATATAATATTAGAAATTACTGAGGATACTATGGCAACAAACAATTCTATCGTACCAGGTTTTGATGACGAAAAAGATGACAGTCTCAAGATAATGTTGGAAAAAATCCCAACAGTTCCTAACGGAATTATTTTATATTTAAATGGATATATTGATACTTACAACTCGAGTTTTTTCCAAAAACGCATTTCAAAGGTTGTTGAATCAGGTTTTATCAACATCGTTTTCAACTGTATGGCCTTGAACTATGTTTCATCAACAGGTATCGGTTCTTTTACAGCTTTCTTGAAAATGGTTAAACCAAAGGGAGGAGACATCATCCTTCTTGAAATCCAGCCAAAAGTATATGAAGTTTTCCAGCTTTTAGGATTCTCACAGTTCTTCAATATCAAAGATACAATTGAAGATGCTGTAAACTTCTTTGGAAACGAAGAAAAAACAGAAGAAGTTTCTGTATTCCCAAAAATCTTTGCATGTCCGGTTTGTTCTAAAAAATTAAAGGCAACAAAACCAGGAAGATTCAGATGTTCAGAATGTAAATCCATTCTCGCAATCAATTCCCAAGGAACTGTTTCCTTAGGATAATCTGATTAATGAAAAGATCCCTTTTATTACCTGTTGTTTTCATTTCTGCTTTCATAATCATTACTATCTTCAGTGCAACAGGTTATATGATTTGTACCGAATGTCTTAAAGTTTCTGTCGGTACAAAAGTCAATTTTTTCAATGCAATTACTTTTCTCTACGGAATCGCATATTCCATTCCTGTGTCAGCTGTCACAGCCTGCATCTATATGATTTTCTATGCAATCAGACACGAGTCAAACCGTGGAATCAACTTTCTTTTCTACAGTCTGATTTCAGCGTTGATCTGGGTTGTTTTAATTCCAGCTTCCTTTGCACTTACAGATAAACTAAACGAAAAATTCTATAATTTCAAAAACACCGAAGTTCAGACCGTAAGTCCGCACTTTTTCAGGGAAACAGACGACCAGATCTGCTACATCGAAAAAATTGATGAGAACAAAAAGGCAAGCGGCGTTTTTATCAGACACGGAATCATAACACCGTTCGCGGATAAAGAGCTTGATGAGCTTTTCCCGAAAAACAAGGGAATCAGTTTCATCGCTGACCCTATCCTTTTTAAATACCTGGCGCCAAAAGGGGCTGTCAATCAGGTACTCAAGGTAATTCAAACCTTCCTTGAAATCGTGCCTTATTCCTACAAGGGACGCGGAATTTATCTTCTTGCCGTTCTTTCTCTGGCACTCGCAATCCAGTCGATCTACGGACTGGCAGAAGCCACAAAATGGAGACTTTGCAACGGAACCTTCGTTGCAGCCGCCTTTATCTTTATATCAATTCTTAACACGCAGCTTTTTATTTCGCCACTGGCAACCAAAATCATGGCTTTTTTCATAGAACGAAACGTTGAGTTTCTTTCAGACAGACGATTTTTGCAGATTATAATCAACTTGCTTATTTTCATCGTTAACCTGATAATCGGTCTTGTAAAGGCCTTTACTAATCCAAATGCCAACAAGGAGGTAACAGAAGAATGACAGTATTGAAACGCGTCCTTTTTGTCCTCGGAGTCGGCATAGCAGCTTCTTTTGCAATTTTTGCAGGACTGTGCTTTTTTGTCTTTGATGCCCCGGAACTGGAACTTTCTACACCGGCCGCTTACAAATTCCTTACAGGGATGAAATGGTTTTTCGATTTCTGTCCTGCAATACTTTTTACAGGAATTACAATCGGATATTCATTTGCCTTCGGAAGAGCCCATATCGTAAAGAAAGAACGGTTTTCACAAAGCTTCGGAGTTTACCTCAAACAGATAGTTTTGGTTTCACTCTGTTCTACAGCCCTTTGCTTTGTGGCAAAAGAAATCGGAATTCCATTGATTGAAAACCGTCAGGTAAAACTGGTCGAAAGATCAGAAAACTTAAGGGAATACCTCTCGCTTGCCCAGGAATCCTACGACGAGCAGGATTACGGCATGGCTTCGTTCTATATCAAATCAGCACTTGAAATCAACAGCAAGCATCAGGAAGCCGTTGACCTCAACATCAAGATTGAAACAAGACTTGCAGAAGAACAGAACATTCCTATCGTAAAGTCCCCTCAAGAGAAAAAGAAAGATTCTATTTCAATCGGAAACAGACTTAGCGCAACCAAGCTCATCAAGCAGGCTCAGGAATGCTTTGAAAAAGAAGACTACATCAACGCACATTATTACGCAAACCAAGCCTACGAACTTTGCAACGAGCACGAATCAAACAAAACACTCGCAAGAAAAATTGCCCTTGAGTCATGGAGCAAGCTTTCGGAAACGAAGTCCTTTTATGATGACCTTCCGGCAAGCGTTTTCGCCGAAAAGAAAGAAGCCTACAATGCGCTCGCCTCAGGCGACTATTCAAAGGCTTACTACGACTTTTCTGACCTCAGGGAACGATATCCACGTGATAACGACATCCAAAAGTATTATGCACAGGCAAAGGAAAAGCTTTCCTCAGTCTGTTTTTTCATCGATGAAACTGAGAATCTCCAGGAATTCGAGCAGTACAACCACATCTGGTTTACCGTTAAAAATGAAAATAACGGAAAAGACGTAATCGCAATCGAAGGTGTGACAACAATCAAATCAACTGAAAACATGATCATGTACCTGAGACAATTTTCAGTTGCATCCTTTGATGAAAACGAAAATCTCGTCCGAACTATTTCCGTGCCTTATGCAAAACTGGTTTCACAGCCGCTTGAAAGCCTGAGCAAACCGATGATTGCCCTCGTAACTCAAAACTACAAGACAAATCTTGTTCCATGCATCTTCCTGAAATCAGTAGACCGCCTGGACAAATCAATCTACATCGAACCGGTTTATACTTTCTATGATGAAAACGGAAAAGTTATTAAAAATTCTGATAAAAAGACTGATTTCACCAATTTTTACATAGTGCCGGTAAGCCTCGAGCAGTTCAGCACGCTTTGTGATGTTTCTGACGGAATCAACAGAATGAACCTCCTGCCACTTATTCACTTCTCAAAAAATTCAGGGAACTTCGGCTATCCGCAGGAAATCATCGGTTATGCACTGCTCAACCGAACGATGTACCCGCTGATTCTTTTCATCTGCTTTATCTTCTGTGGAATCATCGCCTGGCACACAAGACTTTTCACAAGCGACTCGTTCAAATTTTCATGGATTTTTATATTCCCGTTCCTCGTAATCTTCTCTTACTTTTTGCTGAAGGTTCTGCTTTATTTTATCGGACTTGTTTTCTTTGCACTGGTAAGTACGCTGGGAATTTATTCATTTTTCGTGGCTCTTGCAATGCTCCTTTTTGGAACACTCGCAATTGCCATCAGATTTGTTTCGGTAAAATAGTAAATCAATCAAAAATCAAACACTGACTCGCTCGATGTGGGCACCCAATGACTGAAGTTTTTCAGTGAGGTGCTCGTATCCGCGCTCAACCTGATATACGTTTTTGATTGTGCTTTCTCCACGTGCGCTCATTGCGGCAATTACCATAGCCATTCCGGCACGAACGTCAGGAGAAACAAGTTCTGTTCCGTGCAGAGAACAAGGGCCTGAAACGACAGCTCTGTGAGGATCGCACAACACGATTCTGGCTCCCATTCCGATAAGCTTATCTACAAAGAACATTCTGCTTTCAAACATTTTTTCGTGAATCATTACCGTTCCGTTTACCTGAGTGGCAACTACGGTCATGATTGATGTCAAATCCGGTGGAAATCCCGGCCATGGAGCATCGTCGATCTTAGGAATCATTCCGCCAAGGTCTGGCGTAATCTGCATTGACTGTTCGCTTCCAACGATGATTGCGTCCCCTTCTGTCTGCCAGGTTATTCCAAGACGGGCAAATCCAAGTCTGATACAACGCATGTCGCGCTGCTCAACTCCGGTAATCTTGATTGAGCCGTGAGTTGCAGCTGCCAGTCCTATAAACGAACCGATTTCCATATAGTCAGGCCCGATCGTAAAGTCGGCGCCGTGCAGTTCTTTTACACCATTGATGGTAAGAATGTTCGAACCAACACCCTGAATATCGGCGCCCATCGCATTCAAAAAGTTGCACAGGTCGCGTACGTGAGGTTCGCTTGCAGTATTTGTCAAAATTGTCGTGCCTTCAGCGAGGGCCGCCGCCATAACCGCATTTTCGGTGGCAGTTACACTGGCCTCATCCAAAAAGATGTCGTCGCCTACAAGCTTGTTTGCTGAAAAAGAAAGGTTTCCGTCCGTAGAAATTCTGGCTCCAAGTTCCGTCAAAACCAGAAGATGAGTATCGATTCGGCGGCGGCCGATTACGTCACCGCCCGGACTTGCAAGATTTGCCTTGCCGAGACGTGCCAAAAGCGGGCCGGCAAACAAAATCGAAGCACGGATTTTTTTAGCAAGGTCGGCTGGAATTTCATAGGAAGAAATGTCGGCCGCACAGAATTCCCAGGCATTTTCGCCGATGTTTTTTACCGAAACACCAAGACTTTCAAGAATCCGGATCATTACGCCCGTATCCTCGATATCAGGAATATTACGAAGGATAACCTTCTCTTTTGTCATGATACACGCTGCGATACAAGGCAACGCCGCATTTTTATTTCCACTTGCTTTTATAGTTCCCTTGATAGGGAATCCGCCTTCAATATGATACTCGTACATAGATTAATTATAACACATCCCTAAAAAAAATTATACAACAACATCGGCACCCTTGGAGGCCGCTACGCATTTAATGATTGCGATTATGTAAACCCAGATGCAGATTATGCTAGAAATCATCTTGATTCCTGTTCCCAAAAGAAAGCCCTTGAAGGCTCCCCATGCTGCCTGCAAAGCACGCTGCTTATCAGTTCTGTCGTGATAAAGTTCCCCGATGTAGGCGCCCAAAAATGGACCGGCGATAATTCCGACAGGTCCTATGAACATTCCGACAACAAGACCAATCGTCGATCCCCAGGTTCCAGCCTTGGAACCACCACATTTTTTTGTCATCAATGTCGGAAAAAAATTATCAAGAATTGAAACTGCAAAAGCTATGACTCCAGTGATAACCAAAGCAGGAATCGAGCATTTTGAATACTCTGAAAAAAATGCAAGCAGAAGGCCTGCCCAACTCAAAGGTGCGCCCGGAATTACAGGCACTACACAGCCGACAAGGCCAACTATCAAAAGTACGCCACCGGCAATTGTTAAAATCAAACTCAAAGTCATAGATGAAATCTAGCATGTAATATAAAAAAGGTGAAGACGGTATTGCTGTCCATCTTCACCCCAAAAAAAAGTAGAGGAGTTATAAAAAAGTTTCTATGAGTCTATTTACCTTCCTTTACAATAATGTGTGCAGCTTCGATAACTTGAGTTGATGTATTGAATTTCTGTACAGCAACTGAAGATCCAACCTTTATATCACTGATTGTAGTTTTTGGCATATCCTTAGGTGGCATTTTCATATCACCATTTGGTCCGTTAGGAGCATCTTTTGGTTCTCCCATAGGTCTGTCTCCCATCGGTTTTCCGGCAGCCATTTCTTCATCCGGTTTTTCTGGCATTTCTTTTGTTTCGTCAGAAATTTCAGAACAGTTCTTCTTGAACTCTTTTGCGCCAAGCTTCATGATTCTGGTGAATTCATTGCAGTGGATTTTTACTTCATTTCCATCAGCATCTTTTACAACGAGGATTGCTTCATCTTCATCAACTGAAACAACTGTTCCAATCAAATTTACGTTTTCAAATCCCATCATTTCTGGTCGTCCTTCCGGACCTTTATTATCAGAATTGCCTTTTTTGCCTTTTGCAAAAACTGATGTGCATGCAAGAAGCAAAACCATCAAAACCAATACAAAATTCTTAACATTTCGATTCATATTTTTCTCCTGAATTAAATTTTCTTTACGATACAAGTTATAGCAGACAAGCGACAGCAAATCATGAAAAGAAACTGAAAATTTGGTAAACAAACGATGTGAAACTAGTTATTAAATTCTAAGAAACTTTTTTACAGTTCAATTGTTAGCCTTGCAATGTATTGACCGAACAATCGGTTTTTCATAAAGTCTTATATATGAAAAATAAATCTGTCGAATTAAGTATCCTTGGAGCCTACGAACTGATAAAGGCCATCATCATCCTGAAAATGAGCGCAGTTTCCACAAATGCAATTTCCATTCCGGCCGCTTCCTGGTTCTACGGAGTTCCGCTCCTGATTCTGCCTTTCATCATCATTCTGGGAACACTTTTCAATAACGAAAAATTTGCCTCGTGCATGTTCCTGATTCCGATTTTTAAAATTCTTTCTGCAGTAAGTTTTGCAGGATATACCGCCGCGAACGTGAAAACTTCGATTTTTGAGCTCAAAAGCGGAAATTACCTTCCATGTGCTAATTTAATTTTTCTGATGCTATTTTTGATAATTGATGTTATAATTGGTGTCGTAATTTATATTAAAGAAGGAAGAAAATGCAAATAATCCCTGTAGCAAGCGGAAAAGGTGGAGTTGGAAAAAGTCTTTTATCAGCAAACTTAGGAATTGCACTTGGAAAAGCAGGAAAAAAAGTTGTCCTTGTGGACCTGGACCTTGGAGCCAGCAACCTGCACCTTGTAATTGGCAGTCATTCACCAAAAGCCGGAATCGGTACCTACATCAATGGAACTACAAAAAATTTCAATGATTTGATTACGCCAACAGATTACGAAAACGTTTACTTTATCGCAGGTGATGCTGAACTTCCCGGACTCACCTCCCTCAAAATCGCACAGAAAAATGATTTGATAAAAAAACTACAGAAAGTTGATGCCGACTATCTCATCCTCGACTTGGGTGCCGGCACTCACCTTGCAATTCTGGATTTCTTTTTGCTTTCGCCACAGGGAATCGTAGTTACAGCTCCTACTGTTACGGCAACCTTGAACGGATATCTTTTCCTTAAAAACGTCGTTTTCAGACTGATGTACAATTCGTTCAAGAAAAATTCTAAAGCCTACGAATTTCTGGAAAACCTCAAGAAGGATGCAAACTCACTCCAGAAACTTTATATTCCAAAGCTCGTTGAAACGCTCGAACAGATTGATCCACAGAGCATCGCTGTTTTCAAGCACCGAATGGCTCAGTTCAAGCCACGTCTTATTTTAAACATGGTTGATGATCCACGGGATGCTGAAAAAGCACAGAAAATCCGCCGTTCCTGCGACGGGTATCTTGGCGTAGAACTCGAACATCTCGGTATCATCTACCGCGATTCAATGCAGGACATCGCACTTGCTTCACGACTTCCAATCATCGTTTATAAACCACAGGCTATGATTTCACAGGCCGTTTCAAGAATCGCCGACAAAGTAATGCAGTCTGAAACTCTTTCGTTCGACGACGAATACGACAGTTTCCAGTACGCAGAAGCAGAGGCAAACGAAGATTACGCTTCAAAAATGTCTTATGTCGAAGATTTGGTTGGAACAGGAGCTCTTTCCATGAACGACCTCGGCGAGACAATCAAATCTCAGCAGTACGAAATAACTCAGTTAAGAAAAGAAAACACGCTTTTGAAATCAAAGCTTTTGAAAGCCGTTCAACAGGGGTTTAAGATTTAACAATGTTTTTATCAATAAATTATCCTTCATGGATTCATCCGCAGATTTTTCCGAACGTACCTGCTCTTGGATTTTTGCGCTGGTACGGATTGATGTACATTTTTGCCTTCGCAACCGCTTACGGCATTTTGACCCTTCTCAGAAAAGAAGGCGCCCTGGATACTGAAACACATAAAGTCAATGATGATGAGCTTTTCAGTTTTTTCGCAGCCGGAGTTGTAGGCCTCCTGCTCGGTGCCCGAATTTTCAGCTGCCTCATTTACGACCCAAGCCACATGTACCTTAAAAAACCATGGCTGATTTTCTGGCCTTTCCAGAACGGTCAGTTTACGGGACTCGCCGGAATGTCTTATCACGGCGGTGTCGTCGGCGGTTTTTTGGGCATGCTGATATGGTGTCTTGCCAAGAAAAAGCCTGTCTGGAAGTGGGTTGATGCAATGTGCATCGCAATTCCGCTTGGCTACACCTTCGGACGGCTCGGAAACTTTTTGAACGGTGAGCTTTACGGAAGAATCACAACCATGCCTTGGGGAATGGTTTTCCCGGCCGCAGAACGATTTTCAGCCTCAAAAGAATGGGTTCAGGAATTTGCGGCAGCCTGTGGAATAACGCTTACAGAATCAAGCCGGTTCGTAAATCTTCCTCGCCATCCGAGCCAGCTTTACGAAGCCTTTTTTGAAGGAATCGTAACCTTCCTGATTTTGTTTTTCATCCGAAAAAAGAAACCTTTCGACGGCTTTATGGGTGCAATGTACATCATCACCTATGGGTTCTTCAGATTTTTCATCGAATATTTCCGAGAACCTGACATGGATATGGGATACAAAATCTCAAAAGATCCGAACGCTCCGCTTTACATGAACACATCCTTTGCAAACATTTCGACCGGTCAGATTCTCTGCCTGATAATGATTTTCTTTGGACTCCTCATAATCGGAGTGCAGCTTTTCAAAAAATACAAAAAAAATAAAAAGATTTCCAATAAATAGAAAAGCGTGATATAATCTACTCTATGGCAAAGTCAGTAGATAAATTAACACTAGAAAAACTTACGGGAACTTCAATTCCCGTAGGCAGTTTAAAAACAAAGGATAGTTGTGGCATCGGAGAGTTTCTTGACCTGATTCCTTTTGCAGATTTATGTAAAAAATGCAATCTCGAACTCATTCAAATTCTTCCAGTCAATGACACAGGGACCGAAAGTTCGCCTTATAGTGCGCTTTCAGCTTTCGCTTTGAATCCAATTTACATCAGTTTAAAAAATTTACCTGAAATTTCTGAAAACAAAGAAATTCTCGACGAAATTGCTAAACTCCAAAAAAATTACGAAAAGGAAAAACGATTCAACTATCGTAAAATCCGAAACGAAAAGTTAGCCATACTCAAAAAAATCTATAATTTATCTTCTGAAAAAATCATCAAGGACAAAAAACTTTCTGAATGGGAATCAAACAATGAATGGGTAAAAACCTATTCGGTTTTCATGCAGAAAAAAATGAAATATATGGAAGCCTCCTGGAAGGAGTGGCCGGAAAAAGGACATCCTACAAAGGAACAGATTGAAGAAATTTGGGGCGACAAAAAGAACGCAAAAGAAAACAAGTTCTTTTCATGGATGCAGATGAGATTGGACGAACAGGTCAAAAAAGCTGCCGCCTACATTACATCACTTGGAATTAAGCTCAAGGGTGACATTCCTATCATGATGAACGAAGATGCGTG
>JAILRX010000093.1 GCA_024697985.1 Treponemataceae bacterium
CGAAAAATAATTTTTATAATTTGGTCCCTTCGTCTATCGGCTAGGACGTGACCCTCTCAAGGTCGAAAGGCGGGTTCAACTCCCGCAGGGACCGCTTGGAAAAACTCTGTCGTGAATATTCGATGGAGTTTTTTTTATTATTGTCGGAGTTGAACCACGCAGTGAGCGCAAAAAAATGCGAGCAGTGGCGCAGTATTTTTTTGAAAAGTCACCAAGGATGGTAGGAACGCAATGCGTTCCGTGTCCGTATTTTCACTTTGTGAAAATACGTGACGACAGCGAACGGAGGCGGGGTGGAAGGAGCATACACGATGTATGCGACTGGAACCCTTCAACTCCCGCAGGGACCGTTTAGCTTAAGCCCTGTTTACTTTTGTAATCAGGGCCTTTTTATTATAGCCGGAGTTGAACCACGTCCCAATCATTTTTATGTACTATAAACTTTTTATCATTTCTTGTATAATTATTAATAAATTTGAAAAACAGAAATTAATATAAATTTATAACATATAAGGTTTTATCATGGAATTTACAGAATTGAAATTGCACGAAGATTTGATGAAAGGTATCGAAAAATCAGGATACGTTACGTGCACACCTGTTCAGGAACAGGTACTTAATGCTGCTTTGGATGGCAGCGATTTGTATGTTCAGTCACAGACTGGAACTGGAAAAACAGCCGCTTATTTGATTTCCATCATTCAGGAAATGCTTGCCGATACGGCTGAAGAAAACAAGAAAAGCAAAGTATTAATCATGGTTCCAACCCGAGAACTTGCTGTTCAGGTTGAAGAAGAAGCAAAATATCTTGCAAGTGGAACTCAGATCAAGGTAGCAAGTTTCTACGGCGGAGTCGGATACGGCAGACAGACAGATGCCCTCAAAAAGAACATCGACATCATCGTTGGAACACCAGGACGTGTAATTGATTTACAGGAACAGGGATTGATGGATCTTTCAGCGATCAAATATCTGGTTGTTGATGAAGCAGACCGCATGTTCGACATGGGATTTTATCCTGATCTTCGAAAGCTTTTGAAATGCGTTCCAGCCAGCGAAAGCCGACAGACAATGCTTTTCAGTGCGACACTCAACACTTACGTAAAGAACCTTGCCTGGGAATACACAAGAGATCCTAAAGAAATCGAAATCGAACCGGAAAACATCACCGTAGAAGAAATCCATCAGGAACTTTTCCACGTTTCAAGTGATGAAAAAATGAAGCTTCTTTTGGGAATCATCAAGAATGAAAATCCGGAAAGCCTGATCATCTTCTGCAATACAAAAAAATCCTGCGAACTTGTTTCAAAAAGGCTCAAGCTCAACGAAATCGAAAGCGAATACATCATCGGAGATCTTCCTCAGTCAAAGCGACTCCAGGTTTTGGACTCATTCAAACGAGGCTCGCTTAAAATCCTCGTTGCAACTGATGTTGCCGCACGTGGAATCGACGTAGACGACCTTGCAATGGTCATCAACTACGACCTTCCAAACGAAGCTGAAAACTACGTTCACAGAATCGGACGAACAGCCCGAGCCGGAAAATCAGGAAAGGCCTACACTTTCTGCTCAGAACAGGACGTTTACAACCTTCCTGCAATCGAAAGATATATCGAAAACACAATTCCATCCCAAGTTGCCTATCCTGACCAGATGGCAGAAGACAAGAGCCATGGAATCTACATCAAGCTCGACCGATATGGCGATGATGATTTCCATGACAGACGACGTGACAGCCACAAGGGCGGAAACGGCGGCTATAAAAAGGACAACTACAAGAAAGATGGTTACAAGGGCGACAGTCACAAAAAAGACGGCTATAAAAAAGATGGCTACAAGAAAGACGGATACAAAAAAGGCGGCAAAAACTATCAGGGCAAAAACCGCAGCTACAACCGTGAAAACAACATCAACATGGAAAGCCTCTCATTTGATGAGCGCATGAAGATTTACAAGGAAAAATACGGTCAGGGCAACAATTCTGCTTCAAAGCCAAACTACAAGGGCAACAAGGCCGGCAACAAAGGCAAGAATTACAAGGACTACAAGAATTACGGCAAAAATAACGGCAAGAACGGAAAGCAGAACTATTCAAAGAAACCTGCTCCACAGACCAATAAGGCACAGGCTAAAAAACCGTCATTTTTGGACAAGCTTAAGAGTTTATTTGGCAAGAAAAAATAACAACAAAAGGAAATTGATAGATGATTACAGTTAGTGACGTTAGTGTACGATTCGGACAGAAACCTCTTTTCAAAGACGTAAACTTAAAGTTTACCAACGGAAACTGTTACGGCATCACTGGTGCCAACGGAGCCGGAAAATCTACTTTCTTGAAAGTACTTTCAGGCGATCTTGAACATGATACGGGAACAATTTCAATCTCAACAGGAGAGCGAATGGCCGTATTGAAGCAGGACCACTTTGCTTTTGACGACTATTCGGTAAAAGAAACCGTAATGATGGGATTCCCTAAGCTCTATGAACTTTCCAAGGGAATTGATGAAATCTACGCAAAAGAAGATTTCACGGACGAGGACGGAATCAAGGCCAGCGAAATGCAGGCTGATTTTGGTGAACTTGGCGGATACGAATCTGAAAACCAGATTGAACAGATGCTTTCAGGACTTGGTCTTGAAGAAGAATACCACGACAAGATGATGAACGAACTGGACGAAAGCCAGAAAGTACGTGTCCTTCTTGCGCAGGCTCTTTTCGGAAACCCTGACATCCTGCTTTTGGACGAACCTACAAACGGTCTCGACCTTGAATCAATCAGCTGGCTTGAAGACTTTTTGATGGACTTTCCGAACACTGTCATCGTAGTAAGCCACGACCGACACTTCTTGAATGCAGTCTGTACATACATCTGCGACATCGACTATGGAAAAATCACTCAGTTTGCAGGAAACTACGACTTCTGGTATCAGATGACACAGGTCCTGCAGCGACAGGCCAAGGAACAGCAGAAAAAGGCTGAGGACAAGATGAAGGACTTAAAGGAATTCATCCTCCGATTCAGTTCGAACGCCGCAAAATCAAAACAGGCAACCAGCCGAAAAAAGGTTTACGACAAGCTTGCTCAGTCAGTTGAGGACCTTCCTGTTTCTACACGAAAGTTCCCATACGTAAACTTCAAGTCAGACCGCGACATCGGAAACAATGTTCTTGAAATCAGGAACCTTAACTACAAGGATGCTGATGGCGTACAGCTTCTCAAGGACTTCAACCTTACAATCAACAGAACTGACAAGATTGCATTTGTCGGAGTCGAGCACAATTCAATTTCTGCCCTCTTTGACATCATCAATGATGTAAAAAAAGCAGACAGCGGTGAGTACATCTGGGGACAGACGACAAGCCACACTTACCTGCCACGCGACAATGCAGAATTCTTTAACAACGACCTCAACATCACCGAATGGCTCAAGCAGTATTCAAAAGAACAGGATGATGCCTACGTTCGAGGATTCCTCGGTCGAATGCTTTTCACAGGTGATGAATCGCTTAAAAAAGTTAAGGTGCTTTCCGGTGGTGAAAAAGTTAGATGCATGCTCTCAAAACTGATGCTTTCAGGAGCAAACATCCTTACTTTGGATGATCCGACAAACCACCTCGACCTTGAAGCAATCCAGTCATTGAACGAAGGACTCATCAGCTTCCCTGGCGTCGTTCTTTTCTCAAGCCATGACCACGAGTTCATTTCGTCAATCGCAAACCGAATCATTGAAATCACACCGAAAGGAATCATCGACAGGATGATGCCATTCGATGACTACCTTGCTGACGAACAGATCAAGCAGATGCGAAAAGAAATGTACGAGGGAACAAACAAGAAAATCAAGTTCTAGCAAAAACATGGCTGTTCAGCTTCGACAAAGGAGCTGGACGGTTCATAAAAGTCAGAATTTGAAAGGCTCAAGGTTATACCTTCGCCGAATTTTCTTGGCATGCACGAAATTTTAATATCATAGCCGGCATTATCGATTACGGCTTCAATATGGCCTTCCTGTAAATGCGTCATTGAGATGACATTCAGGCGGGCCATAATTTTTATCTGGTCCATAACGAGCCGGCAGATTGTGTACGGCAGGACACGCTTTTTTTTGAGGATTCCGTCGCATCTGTAATAAAGCTTGTAGTAATTTTCTCCAGGCTCAAAGCAGATGTCCGTTGCGTTCTGCTCAAGCGCATCCTTGAAAATCACGTTGATGATGTTTTCGAAGCTTCTGTCCTTCTTTTTACGGAACTTTGTGTCAAAGACAAAATCGAAAACTTTTTGAAAATCAGGATCTTGGATTTTCAGGAACGAAACTTCCTTATCCTTGTGAAAAAGAAGAATCATCGGGGCAACCCTTTCAAAATACGAACTTTTGATGCCTACAAAAATGCTTTCTTCAGTTTCATAGAGTTTTAGCGCCATGCAGCTTTGGATAAAAGCCTCGCTATACTGATTTTTAACTGAAGGAAGATTCAAAAGCCTGAGCAGCTCAAAGTTTCTAGAATCGAAACATGCTGATTTTCTGACATCAGGCCTAAAAAAATCCTTCCTTGCAGGAATGCAATTTCCCATAAAATCACCTCACTTTTTCATTTCTCATCCGCCTCCATATTATTTATAGATTCAAATTTTAAAAATGAAGCAAAAATTTTACGGGAAATCTTATTTTTTTATACTTTCCAAAAGCTAAGGCCTTTTTCGCCATTTTCGTGGCTGACCTTTACGGTGCAGTTTTCAGTGTACTTTCCTGTCAAAAGTTCCTTTGCAAAAGGATTTTCGACATAATTCTGAATTGCCCTCTTGATTGGACGCGCACCAAACAAAGGATCGTAACCGACGTCGCTGATAAAGTCTATCGCAGACTGCTCGAAAATCAGCTTTATTCTGCGGCTTTCAAGACGGTTCGAAACCCTTTCAAGCTGGTTCTTGACGATGCCTGAAATGCAGGTCTTGTCCAGCCTTGAAAATGTGATGACTTCGTCGATTCGGTTGATGAATTCCGGGCGAAACTGCTGCTTGAGCATGGCGTCAATCTGACCTTTCAATCCATCAAGTTTTTCCTGCGTATCTGCCTCAAGAATAAGGTTTGAACCAAGGTTACTCGTCATGATGATGATCGTATTCTTGAAATCAACGATTCGCCCCTGACTGTCCGTAAGACGTCCGTCATCCAAAACCTGAAGGAGAATGTTGAATACATCAGGATGAGCCTTCTCGATTTCATCAAAAAGCACGACGCTGTAAGGTCGACGTCGGACGGCTTCTGTAAGCTGACCGCCCTCATCGTATCCGACGTATCCTGGCGGAGCCCCGATAAGACGGCTCACGCTGAATTTTTCCATGTACTCGCTCATATCGATTCTGGTCAAAGCCTTTTCATCGTTGAACAGGAAATCAGCCAGTGTCTTGGCAAGTTCTGTTTTACCGACACCCGTAGGTCCGATAAACAAAAAGCTTCCCAAAGGCTTGTTTTCATCAGAAAGACCGGCCTTGTTTCGTCTGATTGCATCAGAGACGGCCTGAACCGCAGCATCCTGCCCGATTACACGCTTATGCATGACGTTTTCAAGTTCCAGATATTTTTGCATCTCGCTTGCCATCATCTTGCTTACAGGGATTCCTGTCCAAGTTGATACGACTTTTGCAATATCCTCTTCGGTTACTTCCTGCCTCAAAAGACTTTCACGCTCAGGATTGTCCTGTCGTTTTTTATCTTCTTCGACGCTTTCAGAAAGTTCCTTTTCAAGTTTAGGAATGACAGAATATTTGAGTTCGGCAGCCTTTTCAAGGTTACCTTCCCTCTCGAATTTTTCTTCTTCGCTTCGGGCGCTTTCAATCTTTTCCTTGAGTTTTCGGCTTTTATCGATGCCTTCCTTTTCATTCATCCACTGAAGTTTCATTGAATCTCGCTTGGCGCTCATTTCAGACAGTTCTGCTTCAAGTTTTTCAAGTCTTTCTTTTGAAGCCTCGTCGTCTTCCTTGCTCAGAGACTGCTTTTCAATCTGAAGCTGGAGGATTTTTCGCTCAATCTGGTCGAGTTCTGTCGGCTGACTTTCGATTTCCATCTTGATTCGGCTGGCAGCTTCATCCACAAGGTCGATTGCCTTATCCGGCAAAAACCTGGATGTGATGTAACGGTTCGAAAGAGTTGCTGCTGCGACCAAGGCCTCATCGTTGATTCTTACACCATGATGGATTTCGTATTTATCACGAAGACCACGAAGGATGGCGATTGTATCCTCAACAGAAGGCTCTGCACAATAAACCTGCTGGAATCTTCGTTCAAGAGCAGAATCCTTTTCGATGTATTTCCTGTATTCATCAAGCGTTGTAGCACCAATTACGTGAAGTTCTCCACGTGCAAGGGCTGGCTTGAGCATGTTCGAAGCGTCCATTGAACCTTCGCTTGCTCCGGCTCCGACAAGCGTATGAAGCTCATCGATAAACAGGATTATTCTTCCCTCGCTTTTCTGCACTTCCTGAATCACGCTTTTAAGTCGCTCTTCAAATTCACCACGGAATTTTGCACCTGCAACAAGGGCTCCAAGATCAAGACTCAAAAGGCTTTTGTCCTTGATGCTGTCCGGAACGTCGCCGGAAACGATTCGGCGCGCCAGGCCCTCGACAATGGCTGTCTTACCGACACCCGGCTCACCAATCAAAACAGGATTGTTCTTGGTTCTTCGACTCAAAACCTGCATTACACGTCTGATTTCCTCGTCTCGGCCGATTACAGGATCTATTTTATCCTGGCGCGCCAGAGACGTAAGGTCGCGGCAATATTTTTCGAGTGACTGCATCGTGGCTTCCGGGTCCTGGGTCGTTACCCGCTGATTGCCGCGGACGGCCTTCAATGCCTTCAATATTTCATTTTTGGTTATACCGTTGTTCTTGAGAAGTTCTCCGGCCTTTCCTGATGACTGAGCCATTGCAAGAAAAAGATGTTCTGTCGAAAGATATTCATCTTTCAGGGCAGCAACTTCGTTTTCAGCCTTAGCGACAATTTTTTGAAGTTCTGGAGAAAAATTTACCTGCGCGTTTCCAGTTACCCTCGGATACTTCGAAAGCAAATCTTCTACCTGAGAAATCAATGAGTTAAGGTTTACTCCAATTCTTTCGACAAGAGGTGGTATGACGCCATCCTGTTGTCTCAGAAGAGCCAACAACAAATGTTCAGTTCCGATTTCAGAGGAATCGGATTTCTGTGCGATTGTATTCGCTTCTTGAATAGCATCTTGCGCTTTTAATGTAAATTGATTGTAATTCATACTGTTAAAATAACTTCAAAAAGCATGAACGGCAAGAGAAAATCTAAAAGAGAAAATTAAACTGTAAAATAAAGATTAACGGGAACTTGAAGAAGCAAATTCGCAAGCACAGTTTTCAACCCGTGCATGTTCCATGATTTCAAGAGTTTTGTTTACCTTTTTGTAAAGCCTGATTTCACCAGAACCATTTCCACCCGAAAGGAATTCATCAAAGGTGATTGTTCCACGAGGGTTCATGTATTTCATCGGAATCATATCGCGTTTTCTGCTGAAAATATCAACATCAAGAAGGTTTTTCTTATTTTCGGCCGTTACCTGCCAGTGACAGAATTCATCATTCTCTGAATAATTGCATTTTATCTTTGAATTTTTGCTTGAAAAACTGTAGCTCTGGTTCTGCTGGCAGAAGAATACGTTGAATGAGTTGCGTTTTTCATCGTAAAAAGTTCCGCTCAAGTCAAAACATGAAGAAGGCAGATAAGAACCTGAAATGATGCTTATCAAATTGCAGCTTGAAAGCCATACAAAAGGATCCGGGAAGTCACGTCCCCAGAATTTATCAGCATGACCATAAGATTTTTGAGGAACGACAGCGTATTCTTCACCATCAAGGATGATAGCCCCGCCGTACATTGTCTTTGCGCCCTGAACATACCAGAATGAAGGAGGAACCAATTTAAGGTTCTTTGGCAAAAAGGCAATTTTCTTATCCATCTTGATTTTCCACTTCATGACGCCGCTGTCCGTAAGATATTCCGGATGCAGTTTCATTTCTGTCGGTAAAACTTCGATAGAACCAAAAAGTTCGCTTTCTGTTAATAGGAAATTGTCTGCCCTGATATTTAATTTATGTTTATTGTACTGCATTTTGCTGATTGGCAAAAAGGCATGGAACTGTTTTCCGTTTGGTCCCCAATATCCTGCCTTTACCATCAGGAAAGAAGGTTTTCCCTCTTTTTTTGCAATTGTCTGATTGTTTTCAAATGAAATTTCGTCTGGAGAAACCGCCGGATTTAATACATAGAATTCAATGAAAAATGTTTTCTGGTCACCAGAACGCTTGCTGTAAGCGGTAAAACTGTGGCGCCATAATTCGAATCCGTTTTTGCGGAAATTGCCTTTCAGCATTACTTTATTTCTCTTTCGATTTTCCCCTAAATCACCCATACAAAACCTCTGTATATAATCTATACTCTCTTATTTCATTTTCGGATGATTAATTAAAAACCTTAGAAAAATAAAAAAAAAGCCACCCTTTTCAGGCAGCTTTCTTAAAGTTTATTTATCAAGAACTTCTTTCAAAGTCTTGCCGACATCGCCGGCTTCATCTGGAAAATATTTGTCCAAAAATTCATAGCAGTCCAAGGCAGATTTCTGCACATGTTCATACCAAATAAAATATAGTTCATCCTGAACGTCTCCAGGATATGGGGCACCTTGTATATCAGAAACAAGTTTTCGTAAACGTTCTGTACATTCCTTAAATTTCTTGTCCATAAACAACCTCGATACTTTATTTGTAAATATTATAAAACAATATCAATTATTTTTCCATAACTTTCACCGATTTTTGAAGAAATAATTGCTGTTTTTGCCTTCTGCTCTGTTTCTACAAATGAACGTGCGGTAGCCTTAAGATCTTCTACAGTTGAGCTTAAAAGCCACTTAATTCGCTGTTCCTTGAATGAATCTGGAATTCCTGCAGCATATCGGACAAAGGCTGAAAATCCCCTTGCTGACGGCGACTTCGGCTGAATTTCCCTGCTGAAGCAACCGGTTATGATCCGTTCAAACTCTTCCTGACTGATTGAAAAATCATCCATGCCCTGAAGGATTTCATCGAGGAGTCGTGCATTCTTTACAGGGCTTGGATCCCGGTAGGTCAAAAGACTGAAAATGCCTTCGAGCGTATTGTTTACGGCAAAAACTCCGTATGCACCGCCTGCCATCCTGATTTTTTCCCACAAAACATTGTTTGAAAGATAGTGCGCATAAATTGATTCGTACACTGATTCCTTTGTTCCACTTTTTGAGCACTCGAACGATTTTGCACAATATCCCACCTGAGTTTCACACTGATAAGTTTCAAAGTCCTCAGTCTCTCCCTGGATTTTTACCAGGTCAAAGAATTCCTGACTTGAAACTTTTGCCTTTGGCTTGAGTGCTCCAAAATAAAGTCCTTTTTCCTTTAATTTTTCAACGTTTGATTCAAGGTACGCTTTGGATTTTTCAATTCCTGTTTTTTCTGCTACTACATTGAACAGAAAGCCCGAATTGAAAATCTGATTTTTGAGCGACTCAAAGTATTCTGCAAGTTCTGCAGGATTTTCTTCTGCAATTTTTACGGCCTTGATTACAGAGGTAAGTCCTGTCGTGATTTCATCGATGGCCTTCAATTTAGAAAAATTGCAGGTTGTTCTTGAAACTGCATAATCGTGTCCGCTTGAAACAACTGATGAAACAAGGTCGTTTCGGTTTTCTTTGGCCAGGTTCGAAAGTCTTTCCTTATCAGAAAAATTGACGGTCGTTAAAAATTTGAAGAACATGTCCAGCGCATCATCAAGCTTTTCTTCAAGGAATTTCATTTTCACGACCAGATATCTTCTTCCCTGACTTGGATCGTTTTCGTAGAGTTTTTCATCAAGATCGTCATCATCAATTGATTTGGCTCCAACCTTTTCCAAAAGCCAAGGACTTATTGGCGCGATATAAACATCAGAAGAAAAACCGCCGGTTGTCTTTGAAACCATAACTGAACTTTCTGACCAGCTTTTTCCGTCAAACCCAACATTCATCAGCGCTGAAGCAAAGAAATTCAGATAAAGATAATCCTTTGCCTGAAGCACATCAACAGGGAAAAACATCTGGAAATAAACTACGCCGTTGACGTTCTGCTCGCAGGAAAAAAAATCGATTCCCTTGATTTTGCATCGTTCAAGCTTGCTGTCATCCTTTGGAATTTCAAGATCCCGCGGATTGATGTGCGGCATAAGAGCAAGTACGCTTTCACTTTCCTTTTTCGACTGCATCTCTTCCAGTTTTTTACAATCTGCTCTTACCTTCTCGATAAATTCATTGTATTCAGACTTGCTCATGCTTTTTTTAAGAAGCTTAATTCGCTCCTTAAGATTTTTTTCGTTTCTGAGGTTATAGTTTTTGTCCGGAGTTGCAATCAAAGTAAGGCGCTGCTGATTATCATAAATCAAATCCTTGACAAACTTTTCAATGTACTTAGGATTGTTTTTAAGCTCGCTCTTGATTTTCTCAAATGCCCGGTAAGTCATTATTCCGTCATAAGGATTTCCGCCGTTAAGCCAGGTTCTGTAAGCTCGTCGCATCAGGACAAGAGAATAAGGCGAATAGCTTCTGACAATTTCCCTGTTGGAAAATTCTACGCTCATCATTGCACTTTCAAGATCATCCGGGTCAATTCCGTTTTCAACGACATTTTTGAGCACGTCAAAAACCAGATCAACCAACTTATTGATGTTTGATTTTTTTACTCCCCTCATTCCGACAGTCAAAAGCACGTAGCGAAGGTCGCTGTCCAACCCGATATTCGGGGAAAGGTCTTCTCCAAGACCGCTTTTAAGAAGAGCTTTGGTCAAAGGTGCTCCGTCATGGCCTACAAGAATTTCTGCAAGCAAAATGCCTTTCATGTAAACTTCTGGATTCTTAACTTCACCGATTCTCCATGAAATTATCACTGAATTTTCTTTTTCACCGCCATTTTTTGGAACACTCACCTTTTTTACGATGCTTTCCTTAAGTTCAGGAGAAAAGGTTTTCTGGCTGAAAAAATCCTGCTGGCAAAAAGCCTTGCCTGATGCAAGCTGAGTTTCCGTAAATCGAGAAAGAAAATTTTCCTGCAAAAAATCAATCTGCTTTTCAGTCGGGATGTCTCCGTACAAAAACAAAAAGCAGTTTGAAGGATGGTAGTATTTGTTATGAAAATCCTTGAACTGTTCGTAAGTAAGACTTGGAATTTCCACCGGATCTCCGCCAGAATCATACTGATAGCAGCTTTGAGGAAGAAGATATTTTTTGATTTCTTCCTGTATCACCCCTTCACTGCTTGAATAGGAGCCTTTCATCTCGTTAAAAACTACGCCCTGAAAAACCAGATTGCCGTTTTCATCAACTTCAAATCGATGGCCTTCCTGCATGAACGTA
>JAILRX010000117.1 GCA_024697985.1 Treponemataceae bacterium
TTTGTCGTCTGCGATGACAAAATCTGGATTTTATATCGGACGGCAATCGCAATTTTCATTATGTTGTAAAAATAGAAGGTTTCAAAAGGCTTTGTGATTGTCAAAATTCCGTAGCTTTCGACACGGTACGAAATTTCATCGAAATGCTCGGATGGAACCATCAGCACGATGGCAGAATAGGAATCGGCTACGTTGATGGCAAAATCAGTTTCGTAGCCGTCCCCAGAATCGACGATGATGATGTTGAAAGTCCTTTCACTTGCCAGCCTTCTTGCTTCATTAAAATCCATCGTGGTTTTCAGTTCAAAAATTGGCGGTACGAGGAAAGTCGAAATCTGAGAAATTATTTTTTTGTCTTTCGAGACCAGCAAAACGCTGTGACTTTCTGCATCCATTAAAATTAACCTATGTTATATGATGCCCGGAAGCACTGATTTTATAAAATCGCTGCTTTTAGCTATTTCTTCTGCCTGTTCCAGACATGATGGAAGCTGTTCAAGACCTAATTTTGCAGCTTCGGCACTGCTGATTTCAAAAAGGTTTGTTTCGATTGCTTTTGGCGGCTCAATCTTGTTTTTAATTCCATCCATTGCGGCGTGAATTATCAGACTGAAACAGATGTACGGATTGCACGAAGGATCTGGAGAACGGATTTCAAGCCTTGTCCCATTTGATTCGCTTTCAATCGGCACCCTTATCAGAACAGAACGGTTGTGTTTGCCCCAGCAGATATATTTCGGCGACTTGAAATTTCCAAGTCTGTCGTAAGATTCTTTTGAAGGATTGAAAAAGTAGGTCATTTCCTTCATGTGTTTTAGGATTCCGCCCAAAATGTAAGGCAGATATTCAGAGTTGTTTGAATTAGGAGTGTTGTTGATGTACGAAATGTTGATGTGCATTCCGTTTCCAGGCATTTCCTGAATTGGCTTTGGCGAGAAGGTTGCCAAAAGTCCGTTAGAAGCAGCTTTCGTCGTTACGACCCATTTGAATGTTGAGGCATTGTCAGCAGAGGTGAGCGCATCAGAATAACGGAAGTCGATTTCATTTTGTCCCGGACCTTCCTCGTGATGGCTTGCCTCCGGCGTGATTCCCATCTGTTCGAGCGTAAAGCAGATTTCACGTCTGATGTTTTCACCCTTGTCTTCCGGGGCAATATCCATGTAACCTGCGTGATCGAAAGGTTCGTTTGTCGGTTCTCCATTTTCATCAAGTTTCAAGAGATAGAACTCAACTTCCGGGCCTATCATCATAGAGATGCCGCATTCTTTTTGTAAGGTTTTAACTGAATTCTGTAAAAGTGATCTGCAGTCTTTGAGATATGGTTTTCCATCAGGCGTCTTGATGTTGCAGAACATACGGACGACTTTTCCTGTCGTTGGTCGCCATGGAATGATCATGATAGTGGAAGGATCCGGTACCAAAAATAAATCTGATTCATCAGGACTTTCAAAACCTGTTATTGCAGAAGCATCGAATAAAATTCCGTCTTCAAAAGCCCTCGGCAATTCGGAAGGCATTATCGAAATATTTTTCTGCTTTCCTTTGATGTCAAAAAAGGCCAGACGAATAAATTTTACGCCTTCTTCTTTGATAAAGTCTAAAACTTCCTGTTGAGTGTACATGTGGATTCCTCCTAAACTTATTTTAAATTATAAACTATGATTTGCACGCTTTCAAGAATTCTACGAATAATGGGCCTGCGTTGTTCGGGCGGCTCTTAAATTCTGGATGGAACTGAACTCCAACGTGGAACTGTCCTTCTACTTCTACAGCTTCGACCAAGGTTCCGTCAGGGGATGTTCCGCTGATGACAAGTCCTGCATTCTGCATTTTTTCACGGTAATCATTGTTGAATTCATAGCGGTGTCTGTGTCGTTCGTGGATGAGGTTTCCGTCTTCATCGGATGTGGTTTTATAGGCTTTTGAAAGAATCGTTCCAGGTTTTACCTTGCATGGATAGGTTCCAAGTCTCATCGTTCCGCCTTTTATCACGCCTTCCTGATTTTTCATAAGGTCGATTACAGCGTGTTCGCAAAGCTCATCAAATTCGCGGCTGTTTGCGTCCTTAAAGCCCAAAACCGAGCGGGCAAATTCAATTACGGCAATCTGCATTCCAAGACAGATTCCAAAGTACGGAAGTTTTGTCGTTCTTGCATAACGGCAGGCGCAGACCATGCCTTCGATTCCGCGCTGACCAAATCCACCCGGCAGGATGATTCCGTCGCAGTCCTTGAAAACTTCCGGGGCAGTTTCATCAGTTATCTCGTCGCTGTCGACCCATTTTATTTCGATGTTTTTTCCAACTACGAAGCTTGCGTGGTTAAGGGATTCGACAATCGAAAGGTACGAATCGTGGAGTTTGACGTATTTTCCGACAAGCGCCACCTGGATTTTTCCTTTTCGGCCGTGGATGTTTTCAACCATCTTTGACCATGCTGCAAGTTCCGGATAATCAGCTTTGTTTTCAAAACCGAGTTCGCGGCAGGCAACATCATCCATGTTTTGAGCGTGGAGCATGAGCGGAACTTCGTAAAGGCTCTTGCAGGTCGTATTGTTGATTACGCAGTCGTCGCTTACGTTGCAGAAAAGCGAAATCTTTTTTCGGATTTCAACTGGAATTGCTTTGTCACATCGGCATACGATAATGTCCGGATGAATTCCAACGGCCATCAATTCTTTTACCGAATGCTGAGTTGGTTTTGATTTGAATTCATCACTTCCGCTGATGTAAGGAACGAGGCATACGTGGATGAAAAGGCAGTTTCGTCGGCCAACTTCCAAAGCAAGCTGTCTGATGGCTTCCAAAAATGGCTGGCTTTCGATGTCACCGATTGTTCCTCCGATTTCTATGATGCAGACGTCGGCGCCACTGACTTCAGCGTTTTTCATGATATAGTCTTTGATTTCATTTGTTACGTG
>JAILRX010000127.1 GCA_024697985.1 Treponemataceae bacterium
GAAACTGACATCATGGAACTTGAAGAGCGCAAAACAGAGCTTGAAGGAATCATGTCGGGAGTCAACGGAGATTTTTCGCAGCTGGAAAGCGCAACAAAAGAATACGAGGAACTTACCGTAACCCTGGACGCAAAATATCAGCGCTGGGAAGAACTGGCAAGCTTAACGGAGTAAGGGATTAATTTACTTTTTCTGCAAGGGATGAAACTTCTTCTATTGAAAGCCCCTCAACTTGAGCTATCTCTTCCAAGGAAAGAACATTCATTTTGAGCAGTTTTTCAGCAGCCTCAATTGCTTTTTCATGAGCTCCAACAACCCGTCCTTCTGCTCTCCCTTCTGCTAAACCTTCTGCACGGGCTTCTGCCTTCAAATCCTTGCTCATGTGGTTCATAAAAACTTCAAATGTCATGTACTGTTTCCTCCACGGTTCATTCTTCTTGAGTTTCCTAACCATATCCTCTATTTTTTTGGTAAAGTTAGATTCTGCATTTCCGGTTGCCATAAAATCCAGGAGTTCGCGTTCCGATTCAGAAAGACTTCCTCTATCCGCCCCTAAATTATAAACTACTTTAATTGCCTTGTCATCAAGATTGATTTTTGTATCTTCATGACAGATATTGCTGAAGGTATACCTTGGAAGATTTTTTCCGATAACATCTTTTGTTCCGATAAAAATTATTATTGATTCCTTGAGCTTAGAATAATCATCGCCTTTTTTAAGATGATCTATATCCAGCACTCCCTGATAGTAGCGCAGTCTCTTTCCTATATCAGCCTCATCATATGTTTGAACTTCTACGTCAAAAACTCTGTTTTTGTCTTCAGCATAAACGTCCAGACGTATGCTTTTTGCCTCATAGTCAATCATGATTGTCTGTTCGCTGTTAACGTAATCAAGTTTACGGATTTTTATTCCTAAGAGACGCTCGATTACACCCTTGCAAATTTCCTTATCCTGCATGACCATGTAAAACATAAAACTGTCGCAAAAAGTCAGTTCATCATACGGTTTGATTTTTCGTTGAGAATCTATTTCCATTTTCAGACTCCTATAAGTTGATATGAAGGCAAAATAAAAAGCCGGCATATTATTTATAGGTTGAAAAGTTAAAATTTAAACAAAATTTTCTTAACGGCATCGACAGAAGCCGAAAGTTCTTCTTTTAACTTCCAGGGTGGATTAACAAAAAGCATGCCGCTTCCGTAAAGACCGCGCGATTCACTATCCTTTTCGCCTTCTGAGTCTGCAATCATTTCCTGACAAAACCATTCAAGGCCCTTTCTTTCTGCTTCCCCGGTAATTCTTTCCAGCATAGTCGAAAGTTCCATCTGTCTGTGGTGCAAAAGCGGATACCAGAGGCACTGTACTCCGACATTCCATCTTTTCTGAACGGCCACAAGTGAATTTGCCGCGTTTTCATAGTCGCTTGTAACTTCATAACTTGGATCCATCAAAAGAAAGCCACGTTTTATGGCAGGAGGAGTCAGAGCCTTTAGTCCTTCATAGCAGTCCCTGTGATGAATTGCCATGCGCTCGTCAGAAATATGACTTTTAAGGATTTCAATTTCGCTATTGTGAAGTTCCATCAGAATGGCCCTGTCCTGCTCGCGCAAAAAAGAACGGATGATTTCAGGAGAGCCCGGATATTTTCCGTTTTCGACATAGTTTCGCACAAAAGAAATGTAGCGGCCGAGAGCTGAAAGTGATTCATCGCCAGCTTCTGAAAGCAGTTTCATCACGCCTTCGCTTGCCTCGCCCGTTTTTACAAGGCGCTCGTCATCAAGATAATAAAAACCGGCACCCGCATTGCAGTCAATTGCCGTAAAAGGCTTGTCCTTTTTGCACATTGATTCAAGGACCAACATCAGAGAAATATGTTTCAATATATCAGCGTGATTTCCTGCGTGAAAAGCGTGTCGGTAGCTTAGCATTTAGAGTACGCTTTGCAAAAACTGCTTGAGTCTTTCGTTCTGCGGATGGTTGAAAATCTGGTCAGGCGTACC
>JAILRX010000180.1 GCA_024697985.1 Treponemataceae bacterium
GTACCTGAAACTTTGGCGCCCATTTCAAAATTAGTTACTTCGACTTTTGGCTGATTTCGGTCCAAATGCCAGTAAACGGTCTTTTCGTTTTTGGTAAATCGTCCGGAAACTTCATTTACATCAACACCATAAACAGTGATTTTATGAAGGCCTTCTTCCATATGGCTTGTATCAAGGTAATATGACCAGTATTCCTTACCTTCCGGCACGATGATGTGATCCATGTCATCATCCAGGATGATTTCAACTCGCAAAACTTCATCATCATCAAAACAAGTACCTACGATGTTAAGGTTTCCCGGAACATGCATATTTTCACGAGGGTTTGAAATTTCTGCAACCGGAATATCAGATTCAGCATCAATGTAGATATTGTGAGGACCTTCCTGCTTGATGTTTCCGCTTTGGTCCTGAGCCGTAACAACGATGTTGTACTTTCCCTGTTTCTTCTCTGCGATATCAACAGATTCAGTCCAGCTTTCCTTGTTTTCGACCTGCTTTTCAGCAACGATTCCCTTGGCCGACAAATTTGCGTTTACAAGAAAAATACCGGCAAGAACAATAAGTTGTAGTTTTTTAGAAAAATGTTTCATCCAATTCATAATAAGCCCCTCGTTTTAAGTTTTTTAAAAATTTGGACACAATTCTCCCAAGGGTAAAAAAAGAGAGAATTTAACTTATTAATCATCGGCAGTATATAGGAATTTGTAAAGGAAAATCTTTAAACGTACTTTACAATTGTATAGAATTTCAGTATCACTCGCCGAGCAGGAGAGAATAAAGCCTGTCCAGGTCGTCAGAATTCAGGTATTCAATCTGAACGCAGCCCTTTTCTCGAGTTCCGTTGATCTGAACCTTTGTTCCGAAGTGCCCGATAAGCTTCTGCTCAAAGTCGAACAGGTCCGGGTCTTTTCGGCTCTGCTGAGATGCACCTTTTTTAGGATCTGATTTAGGAGCAGCCTTTCCGCAGCCGTTAAGTTCTGTTGCCATCTGTTCTGCATCACGAACCGAAAGGCCATTGCCGATGATTCGTGCATACAAAATCTGCTGATCGCTTGGATTGATTACCGAAAGAATTGCGCGGGCATGGCCGGCCGTAATTTTGCCTTCGGTAAGGGCTCTCTGCATATCAACAGGAAGCTTCAAAAGTCTGAGTGAGTTTGCTACTGTAGAACGCTTTTTTCCGACTCGTTTTGCAACATCTTCCTGAGAAAGATTTGCCATTTCCATAAGCTGCTGATAGGCCAGAGCTTCTTCAAGGGCATTCAAATCTTCACGCTGGATGTTTTCGATGAGCGCGATTTCAAGCATTTTCTGCGGAGTATAGTCTTTTACAACAGCCGGAATTGTCTTAAGGCCGGCAAGTCGGGAAGCACGGGTTCGGCGCTCACCACCAACAATGATGTAGCCGCCATCAGGATTTTTCGTAACGATAATCGGTTCGATTACGCCGTGTTCCTTGATTGATTCAGCCAGTTCGGAAAGTTCTTCTTCTGAAAATTCTTTTCGAGGCTGATACGGATTTGCCTTGATGTTATCCAGCTCGATTTCGAGGACTGCTGAACCGTCAGCTATTTCAGCCTGTACTGCAGGTTCTTTTTTTGCAATTTTCTTTTCTGAAAATGATGATGGAATTTCTTCTTCAACTTCGTTTTCTGACAAAAGAGCGCCAAGACCCTTTCCTAATGCATTTTTACCCACGTGCAATCACCTCTTGAGCAAGTCTTTCGTAGCTTTGTGCGCCAAGACAGGTCGGATCATAAATCGAAATTGGTTTTCCGTGTGATGGAGCTTCTGAAAGACGAACGTTTCTTGGAATAATCGTACTGAAAACAGCATCCTTGAAATATGTCTTAACCTGAGTTACAACGTCGTGTGCAAGTCGGGTTCGTGAATCGTACATAGTAAAGAAAATTCCGCCAATCTTAAGGTCAGGATTGATTGTCTTTTGAACTTTCTTGATTGTGTTGAGCAAAAGGGAAATTCCTTCGAGTGCGAAATATTCACACTGCATAGGGATGAGAACAGCGTCACTTGCTGCAAGTCCGTTGATTGTAAGGATTCCAAGTGATGGAGGACAGTCAATCAAAATATAGTCGTACTGCTCTCTAAGCGGGCTGAGCACGTTTTTGAGATAAAATTCTCGGTCGTCCTGATCTGCAAGTTCGACAGCAGCACCTGACAAATCAATTGATGCAGGAATTGCATCCAGGTTGGGAACTTCCGTATGTCGGATGGCCTGAGCGGCAGTAGCCTGTTCGGCAAGGAATTCATAAACGGTAGGTTTATCTTTTGTAAGACCAACGCCGCTGGACATATTTCCCTGCGAGTCGAAATCAACAAGCAAAACTTTTTTTCCAGCCTGAGCAATATAAGCTCCGATGTTGACAACTGAAGTGGTTTTACCAACGCCACCTTTCTGATTTACAAATACATAAATTTTTCCCATAGTTCAAATATAACATTTTATGTTAATAATTTCTATATCAATAGTAAAAAAGCATTTTCTATTATATACTTTCACTCAAATGATTCTAAAAGCAACCCTTTCAAAACCGCTTGCCGAAAAAGTAAGCGCACAGTTTGATAAGCCCTACATAAAAATCCGGTTCACGAAAGCCGGAACTGATGAAAACTCGCCTTACGAAGCCGAAATGTTCACAAAGACACAGGTTTTTCACGAAAGATTTTCTGAAAGCCAGGTGGAAAAATTCATTGATGAAAACATCGGAAAGACTTTCTTGAACTGCGTGGAAACGACAGACGAAAAAGAAATCACGCTGCTTGCGACAAAGAAGGGCCACGTGACGCGCCTGGAAAAAGCGCGCCCGGTCGGTTCATGCGCGGCGGGCAGTTTTAACGCGGCCGACTCATCGAACGCGGCCGACTCATCGAACGCGGGCGGCACCTTCGATTTCGCTCGTCCAAGCCACCTCGCATCCATCAATTCTGAAAAAATCAATTTCAACCGCAAGAAAAACTATATTTTAAGCGAGGGAAAACCCGTTCCCTTCCTCGTAGAGCTTGGAATCATGAGCAAAGACGGCAAAGTCATCAACAAAATGTACGACAAGTTCCGCCAGATAAACCGATTTCTTGAATACATCCGCGACATCCTCGACGACATCAAAAACGACGAAGGAAAGCCTGTCCGCATCGTGGATTTTGGCTGCGGAAAATCATACCTGACGTTTGCGGTCTACTACTACCTAAACGAACTGCTTTCGATTCCAGTTGATATTGCAGGACTCGACCTCAAAGCTGACGTAATTGAAAAATGCTCGCGCCTCGCAGAAAAGCTTGGCTACACAAAACTTAAATTCTACAACACGTCGGTCGAAAACTATTTTGCCAAAAACGGCGCATCAGATAAACGTGGCGCCGACCTGATCATCACTCTGCACGCCTGCGACACCGCCACCGACTACGCGCTTGCAACGGCCGTAAAGCAGAACACAAAGGCCATCCTCAGCGTGCCGTGCTGCCAGCACGAACTGAACGCCAAGGTAAAACAGAGCCAGGACGAAGCGGTCAACACGATGATGAAATACGGCATCGTAAAGGAACGTCTGATGGC
>JAILRX010000154.1 GCA_024697985.1 Treponemataceae bacterium
GCGTCTATTTCTGCATTCGAAAGCAAGTTTTTCTCGATAAAGTCACGTCGTTCTGGCGTGTTTTTTCCCATATAGAACGAAAGCAATTGAGGAACGATCTTCAGCTGACTGATTTCAACCGGTGTAAGATGCATTGTTTCCGGCTGGATAAACTGCCTGAATTCGCTCGGGTTGATTTCTCCCAAACCTTTGAATCGTGAAGTTTCGCAGGATTTTCCAAGCTTTTTCTGAGCCGCATCGCGTTCTGCTTCCGAATAACAGTAAACATTTTCCTTCTTGTTTCGAACACGGAAAAGAGGTGTTTCCAAAATCCATACTCTGCCGCTTGTTACAAGTTCCTCAAAATAACTGAGGAAGAATGTAAGCACAAGATTTCTGATGTGGAATCCGTCGTTATCGGCATCGGTTGCGATTACGATTTTTGAATATTTAAGTTCGTTGACGTCGTTCTCAATTCCGAGCGCCATCATAAGCTGATAAAGCTCATCGTTTTTGTAGATTTCGCTCTGTTTTTTGCCGTACATGTTTTCAGGTTTACCGCGCAAACTGAAAATAGCCTGATAGTTCGCATCCCTGCTGTGCGTCATAACACCAGATGCAGACTGTCCCTCAGTGATAAAAATCATTGAGTTTTCACCTTTTTTGCCATCATCAAGATGGAAACGGCAGTCATCAAGTTTAGGAATTCGGATGCTGATTTTTCTGGCAGCTTCCTTGGCCTCTTTTTTTACGGCACTAAGTTCAGTTCTAAGCTTTTCATTTGCAAGAATCTTTTCTTCAAGTTTTTTTGCACATTCGCTGTTTCTATGAAGCCATTCATCAACGGCACGTTTTGTCTCATCAATAATCCAGCTTCGGATTTCTGTATTTCCAAGCTTGTTCTTAGTCTGACTTTCAAAGACTGGTTCCTTTACCTTTACGGCTACGGCCGCTGTCATACCGTCACGAACATCCTCGCTCTTGAAATTCTTGTTGTAAAAGTCATTTACGCCTTTCAAAAAACCTTCCTTGAAGGCGCTCAAGTGTGTACCACCATCACTTGTATACTGACCGTTTACGAAAGAGAAATAGTTTTCACCATAGGCATTTGAGTGAGTAAACGAAAATTCAATCTGCTTGCCCTTGTAATATCCCATCGGATAAAGGCTTGAATCCTCAAGTTCGTTCTGCAAAAGATCAAGAAGACCGTTCTGACTTACAAATTCCTGTCCGTTATAGGCAATCGTAAGACCTGCATTCAAATAAGCATAGTTCCAGATTCTTCTTTCTATAAATTCCTGATTGAACTCGTATTTTCCAAAGATTTCTTCATCAGGCGTAAATTCAACGTAGGTTCCGTTTTTCAAGCCCGGTTTTGCGTTACCGCTTCGGTTTGAAATCAAAGTTCCCCGCTCAAAAACTGCTTCAGCAAGCTTTCCTTCTCGAACTGAGACAACCCTAAAATGTGAAGAAAGTGCGTTTACGGCCTTTGTACCTACACCGTTCAATCCGACAGAAAACTGAAATACATCATCATTGTATTTTGCGCCTGTATTGATGATTGAAACGCAGTCAACTATTTTTCCAAGAGGAATACCTCGTCCATAGTCCCTGACTTTTACGACCTTATCCTTAACTTCAACCTCAATTCGGTTTCCGTTTCCCATGATAAATTCATCGATTGAGTTATCGATTACTTCTTTTAAAAGGATATAAATACCATCATTCTGATTTGAACCGTCTCCCAGACGACCGATATACATACCGGATCGAAGACGGATGTGTTCCAAAGAGCTTAGAGTCTTGATTTTCGACTCGTCGTAAGCTCCCTTACTTTTTTCTGTTCCACCCATAGTTTCAGTATAACAGAAAGAACAAATTTTCGCAAATTGTTTGAGTCGTGCAGGAAATTCTTGATTTGTGCGAAAAAAAATGCCGTCTGATACAATAATGCAGCAGACGGCATTAGCAAGCGTTAAAACTAAGTTTTAGTTCAAGCACAAAGCGGGAACGATACCTAAATTCCTTTTACCATAATAATCATAATAAACAAGAAGACCAACACTTGACAAGCTTCCATCATTAGAAACAAAGCAAGATCTATTTCCGCTCTCGTTCTCGTAAAATGGAGAGCGAAGCATCCAAGCACATGTATGGTAGTCTTCATCCAATTGGCAACAGTTAGCTAAAGCAAAATCTGTAGACGAAAGTTTTCGCATTTCAAGCCAATCACTATGATACCCAAAACCATACCCTTCGGTTGTCGCTTCCTGGACACTTAGAAGAAATATTTTGTCATTTACATCTGCACATGCGTAAGTATTTTCAGTATCATAGTGCCAATCTTCATCATACGTGTCTGTACTTGCATCATCATTTTTAACCGTACGGCCAAAATAAATATCCCGCAACAATAAATCCCATCATTTACCCGGAATACAATGGACTTTACATAAACCTGACCAACCGCTGCCCATGAGCCTGCACCACCTGCTATTTATTTGACAAATCAATTGAAAATTGTCATTATTAAGAATTATGAAAACAAAAAAATATTCTTCATCAGTTTGTATTACTTTCGTTTTGTTTGCAATTATAGCAACAAATCTTTTTTCTTCTTGTTCGCATTCAATCGGAACAGGAAACCTCTCATTTCAGTTCCGTTCATCAGATTTACAGCGTCTAATCAGCAGTAATTCCACAATGCCTAAATCACGCGGAGATGAAGACAACGATCTTTACACGGTTGAAATAGCCATCAAAGGCGACTATCAAAAAACGCAGTCTATAAAAATGTTTTATATAGATACCATTGATGAATACAATGCCGATTTTCAAGTTCCGATAGGAGCGACAGTCTATGTAACTATAGAAGTCTATTTCCAAAATGATAATACAGAAACAATGAAAATTCTTTCGGGAAAATCTGAAGAAATCACGATTCAAAGAGGTTCCAACTCGGTAGAAATCAAACTTGAAGGAATGAATATCGATCTTGAAATTACAGGCGAAAATTGCAACTCCGTAAGTTTAATTCCACCAGCCTCTTACAATTTTACGTTCAGTTCTGACCTTACGAGCGAACAAGCCATCAGTTTTTTCAGCCTGTTACAGAAATCCTGGAGTCAACTAGGCCCTTCTGTGCTCGATATGTCAAACGCTACAACCATAACATCACTGGTAGATGATGAAAACAGAAACTATCCTGCTGACAATATCCGAAAAATGATTTTACCTCCAAATATAACGGAATTAGGATTCGACTTTTTGCAATGCAGCGTAGAAAATCTTGAAACAATCGAAATCGCACCTAACGGTAGCACTACTTTTTTTGTGGAAGACGGAATCCTGTACCAAAGAAATGCAGAAACGACCGAATTTGTTTCGCTTTGGTGTTGTCCTGCAAAACTTGATGCAAACGAAGTTACATTGAATGAAAATACGCAAGAAATCAAAAACTATGCTTTTTACGGAAATGAAAATATCGAAAAAATAAACGGGCTTGAAAATATTCAAACAATAGAAGGCTCTGTTTTTTATAACTGCAAAAAAATAAAAGAACTTAATCTATCTGGTTTGGATACTCTAATTTCAACCTACAATTTTCAATATTGCTCAGCTGAAAAAATAATTTTTTCAGCGGGTGTAACAAAAATTCCGTGTAACTCTTTTGTAGGATGTCCAAATTTAAAAGACATTTATTTTTCGTCTGAATCACCTGTTGAACTCGAACCATCAAATCCTTTTGCATGCTACGCTTACGATGAAGAAAAATACAGCAGAACCGATTTGTGTCCGGAATTCTTTGATTGCAACCCAGATTTGATTTTCCATGTAATAAGCGGAATGAAAGCAGCGTATCTTTCTGCCGCAGATAAAACAAATACCAGCGATGATGATGAAAATCCAAGTTACATATACGGCTTTGCCAACACTGAAGCAAATGCCTACGCTTCCACAACATTCGGATGCGACGGAAATCTTTCAGACCATATTGTAGACGACATTGAATAACGAAGTTACCGATACGCCTCGTACACAAAAAAAGACTCGCCTCATTCTAGCACCGATGGCAACTTTAAGCCATGAAGCCCTACGGCGCGCTATTTTTAGGTTCGGCGGATGTGACGAATACTACTGCGAAATGATTCATGCCTCGAGTCTTCTTGCTGGCGGCGGCTTTGAAAAATACT
>JAILRX010000161.1 GCA_024697985.1 Treponemataceae bacterium
CATCCGATTACGGTCTGGGCGCTTATGGCAGAAGACGGCTTTCCTTTTCCACCGATGGATTTTGCGTAAACCCAAAAATAATAGGTTGTGTAGGAATCAAGTCCTGAAATATTTACGCCTGTCGTAGAGGAGTCTCCAAGATAGGAGGCTGAATCAGTGCTGTTTTCCGTGTTGATGTAGACCGCGTAGTTTATCGAGCCGTAAACGCTGTCCCAGGTGAGTGTTGCCGAACTTGAAGTGACGTCCGAAATCGCAAGGTTTTCCGGTGCATCAATCAATATTGATGAGTAATCTGTGCATGAAAAGACCATTGCTGAAACAATCAAAAGGGAAGTGATGAAAATGTGTCGGAACGAACCTTTCATGCTATCAATTCTAACATTGACTTTTACATTCTTCAATAATTATAATCAGAACGATGAATATCGTATTATTTGATGAAAGTGAAATTAATCAGAGTCTGAAAAAAGGTGATGAGCGTTTCGAACACTGCGTTAAAATATTGAAAAAAAAGGTCGGAGATTCTTTTGATGCCGGAATCATCGGAGGAATGGCCGGAAAAGCAGTAATTAAAAGTCTGGACGAAAACGAAATACATTTTGAATTCGAGCCCCTTACCGACGGCAAAAAGTTGTATCCTCTTACGATGATGATAGGTTTTCCGCGTCCGATACAGCTGAAAAGGCTTTTCCGTGACATGGCAGGCCTTGGAGTTGAAAAAATCCTTCTTTGCGGCACGGAACTAGGCGAAAAATCCTACATGCAGGGTGATATTGCCAGAGTTGAAAAAGCCCGGGAACTTTTGAAAGAAGGCAGCGTGCAGGCAGCTAGCACTCACGTGCCGGAAATCGAAAAGTTTGATGATGTCCGACTTTGTCTTTCATCAATTGAAAAATCAGATGATGTTTTTTTGGTTGCGCTCGACAACATCAATCCAGAATGCAGCTTGAGCGACTTTTTGGGTAGAATCGATTTTACGAAAAAAACTCGAATCGTGGCTGCAATCGGAAGTGAGCGCGGCTGGACCGATTCTGAGCGGGCGATGTTCAAAAAGGCAAGATTTACGCTTTGCTCGATGGGCTGCAGGGTTTTAAGAACAGAAACTGCATCAACTGTGGCAGCCTCAATAATTTTGGATAGAATGGGAGTTTTGAAATGAATAATGATCAGATAAAAGAAATGCTTCTTCAGATTGAAGATACTGAAATTGATTTTACCGTTACGATGAGCGGAAAGGAAAGCAAAAAAGTGAATGGCCTTTACAAGCCTGAAACTCACGAAATAATTCTTCACAATTTGAATTTTAAGTCTGATAACCAGCTTATTTACACGGCTGTTCACGAATATACGCATCATCTTTTGACTGTTCGTGATCAGGAATACAAGGGCTTGAAAACACCGAATGCAAAGGTCCACACGAACGAATTCTGGGTAAAATTCCACGAGCTTTTGGAAATTGCCGAGGAAAAGGGATTTTATGTTCTTGGCCTCGAAGAAAGTCCTGAACTTGCGGCTTTGACAGAGGAAATCAAAAAGAATTATCTTGAGGAAAACGGCCGATTGATGATTGAGTTCGGAAAGAAACTTAGCGAAGCCTACGAGCTTTGTCAGAGTGCTAATATCCGCTATGAAGATTATCTGGACAGAATTTTGCAGCTGCCTAGAAATACGGCCAAACAGATTCAGAAAATCAGCGTTACTCCGATTGATCCTTCGATTGGTTTTGAAAACATGAAGCTGGTTGCAAGCGCTTCTCCTGCAAAACGAGCTGAGGTTCAGGAAAGCATCAAGGAAGGCAAAAGCCCCGATACGGTTCGGGCCTTGATGAAGCGCAAGGTGGAAGAAGCCGATCGTAAAACAAAACTTGAAAGCGAAAAACGCCGTCTTGAAAAGACAATCGAGCAGCTCACCTCACGCCTGGAAATGATAGAAGAAACTCTGGCTGTGCTGTAACAAAACTGTTTTAGTCAGCCATAGATTTATATTTTGCAAAATCCGTGAGCATATCTTCGTCTTTTTTCTTGTCGCAAAGGCTTACGATTACTGCAAGCAAAAGACATACGATGAATCCCGGAATGATTTCATACAGACCGAAAATCGTTCCCCAGCTTGCAGGGAAGTTGTGCCATGCAACGACTGTAACGCCACCACCGATGATTCCTGCGATTGCGCCTTTGTTCGTGATGCCCTTCCAGTAAAGGCTCAAAAGGATGATTGGTCCGAATGCTGCACCAAATCCTGCCCATGCGTAACTTACAAGTCCAAAAATTGAACTGTTCGGGTTTAGCGAAAGGCAGAATGCGATAGCTGCGATTACTAACACTGTGATTCGGCCAACCATAAGTACAGTTTTTTCTGATGCATCTTTTTTGATGAGTCTGTGGAAAATATCGTGACTGATTGCTGAACTTGCAGCTAAAAGCTGACTGTCGGCGGTACTCATTGATGCTGCCAGAATTGCACAGAGGAAAACACCTGCGATAAAGGCCGGATACATTTTCATCATTGTTTCACTGAAAACTGTTTCTGCTGCCCCGCCTTTCAATATCAAAATTGGATTTGAAAGATCTGCACCTGCAAGATATGATGTTCCCAAAGTACCGATGATGAAGGTTCCGATGTAAGCGATGATCATCCACAAGGTTCCGATTCTTCGAGCTGTTTTAATTTCAGTGTTAGATCTGATTCCCATGAATCTGATGATGATGTGCGGCATTCCAAAGTATCCCAGACACCATGAGAATGCGCTGATTATGCTCAAAATGCTGAAGTGCTTGTTTGCAAGGAATTTGCCCTGCATTTCTTCGCCAAACTGACCTGCGATTGCGTTTGCATCAAAGTTCTTAACCTGATCAATTGCGTTTCCAACTCCACCAAGTGAAATGATGATGATAATTGATGAAACGACGAAGGCTACGAAGATCAATGTGCCCTGAATGAAGTCAGTCTTGCAGACTGCAGTATATCCGCCCAAAATAGTATAGGTAAGGATTACGACCATTCCGATTGTGAGGCCTGCATAATAATTGAGACCAAAAACTGATTTGAGCAATTTTGCACAGGCAACGAAACCGCTGGCTGTGTAAATCGTAAAGAAAAATACGATGAAAATGACGCTTACAATCGAAAGAACCTTTGTCTTGTCCTTGAATCGGTTGCTGAAAAATTCAGGGATTGTGATTGCGTCCCCGAATGCGATTGAGCATTTTCTGAGGGGCTTTGCTACAAAAAGCCAGTTGAGATAGGTTCCCACGATGAGGCCAAGGGCTGTCCAGAAAGTTTCCTTGAAACCACCAAGATAACAGAGTCCAGGAAGTCCCATCAAAAGCCATGCTGAAGAGTCGCTTGCTTCCGCGCTCAAAGCCGTAACGAATGGACCTACTTTTCGGCCTCCCAAAAAGAAGTCGGCAGTTGAATTGTTGCCTTTCGCATTTCTAAGTCCTACCAAAATCATAAGTAAAAGGTACAGAATGAATGCGATCAAGATAGCAATGCTGCTTGAAGTCATAATTTTTCTCCTTATTTTTTATTTTTCGACTATTTTTTTATACTGTTCCAAAAGTTTGTCAGGCTCAGTAGTTTTAAGTTTTTCCAAAAGCTCGACTCCGTGCGGAAAAATCTTGTCGAGTATTTCTCGTTCCGCTTTTGAAAAGTCGCTCAGAACGTAGCCTGCAATATCTGAGTGATCCGGCCGTCCGATTCCGAATCTAAGTCGCCAGAAATCAGCTGTGCCGAGGTTTGCCTTTGTCGAGCGAAGTCCGTTGTGTCCGCCCAAACCGCCGGACCATTTGAGGCTCATCGTGCCGACTGGAAGTTCGAGTTCGTCATGTACGACAAGGATTTCCTCCGGCTTGATTTTATAAAAGTGAGCGGCTTCGATAATTGCATCCCCGGAAAGATTCATGTAAGTTTCCGGCTTTAAATAGTAGGTGTATGGATTTTTTTCGTTGCTGATGTTGCTTTCGCTTAAAAACTGGCCCTTGAATTTGCTTTGCCACGAGCCGTTTGCACATGCCGAAATTGATTCTGAAAAAATCCAGGCGGTATTGTGCCTGTTTCCGCTGTATTGTTTTCCGTAGTTTCCCAAAAAGGTGATTAACTTTATCATTTTACTGCTGATTATGCGTTGATTAGCGCATCTCCTTATTCTGAAAGGTGTTCCATTCCTGTGTCCAAAATGCTTCTGATATGTCCGTCGCAAAGTTCATAGAGCATTGCTTTTCCTTCCCGACGAAATTTTACGAGACGGGCATTTTTCAATATCCTGAGCTGATGAGAAACCGCAGACTGTGTTGCGTTGATCTGTTCGGCAAGTTCGTTTACGCATTTTTCGCCATCCATCAAGGCATATAAGAGCTGAATTCTGGTTGAATCACCAAAGACTTTGAAAAATTCTGATAAATCAATCAGCATGTCTTCGGAAATTTCAGTTTGTGAAGGTTGATTATCTTGCATTTTGTCCTTTTAATTTATTTTACTAAAACTATTTTACATGATACCATAAATCTATGGAAAATAAAACCGAAGAACAGAAAAAATCAAAGTCCAAGTCTGATATTTTAACAAAAATATTTACCCTGCAGAACATCGGTATGGCACTGGGGTTCATTGCCTGCATCATTTTCTGGCTGCCGATCTATAAATATCAGGAAGTTCACGGCTTTTGGTTTCTGAAAAGAATAGAAGAAAAGACCCTGGACTTGAAGCCTGGAATGATTTCGGGGCTCATCGCGATAATCCTCAATTTGATTTTGTATGCACGCGGAATCATCAGCTATAAAAATCGATGGGTCGGACTCGTATCCTTTTTGATAAATCTTACGCTTCTGGCCACGATGATAGAAATTTTTGTATCGCCGACTGCTTCTCAGGCAACGACTAATCCGTTTTTGAACAATGTTTTTGCTCTGGTTTCGGCCGCAGTCTGCCTTGCCATATTGATTTTCGGCGTAAAGGAGATTGCCAAATTCGTCCTTGTGATTTTTTTTCTGGGACTTTTTTACATGAACCTCAAGGTAGTAAACGATGCGATGGGCGTGATTGGCTACATCAACCTTGTCATCGTGCTCGTCAGCCTTATTTTGCAGCAGAGCATTGATTTCAAGAACATGGGCGAGGAAGTCAAATATCTTTTTGGCCACGCAAAACGCCAGTCCTACCTGACCGAAAACGAGGTAAATGCCTTGATAGAAAAAAAGTTCACTGAAAAACTGTCTCAAGATAAATTTTCAGAAAAAACTGATGATGTTGAACGAAAATTCTGATTAATGTCCGGCATTTTTATAGTCAGTTAATACCTGATATTTAACATTCGCCTTGGTCAAATTATACAACAAAAAAAATGCCCGAAATCGCGTCACACGAAATCGGGCTTTTTTTATGGCCTAAGCCTTATTTTTTTGTCTTTTTAGCGGCTGGCTTTGCTGCCGGCTTTTTAGCAGGCTTTTCTGTGCTGCTTTTTGTCGTGCTAGACTTAGCTTTTGCGCCAGTTTTAGCGGAACTAGACTTAGCGGTGCTAGTCTTAGCAGCCGGCTTTTTTTCTGCCTTAGCCTTAGGCTTTGCAACTTCCAGAATTTCAAGCAGCTTTTCAGCCTTGTATTCAGAGTTTTCAGTAGCCTTTGACATGAGGGCGAGAGCCTTGTTCAACCGTGGCAAATCAGCAGTTTTTGCCGAGAATACCGTGTATTCACAGATTACAAGCCAAGTTGCCCATTCAAGACGTTCCTTGTTGAACCAAAGAATGTTGTCGTACATATTGATGCCCAAGGTGATGTGAGCAAGGTCTGAACGAACGAGTCCTTCAATGGCTTCGAAAGCGAACAGGTCGATGTTTTTATCCGTAAACTTGTAGTCGAGGAATGCGAGACCTTCCATCAAAATCTTTGAAGTTTCATAAAGATTCTGATTTGATCGGCCGAATTCAACGAGAATGTCCCGGAGCTTTCTGTCGAGGCACCACAAATCGATAAGTTTTTTGGTGTCTTCTGCGCTGGCTTTGCTTCCGATTACGTCACGTACTGAATAAAGCATGATGAAGCCGGCAATAAGCTGTGCAACTTCGCTTGATTTTTCAAATCCAGAATTGATGTATTTTTCGAATTTCTTTATATCAGCTGATGCATCTTTTCCTGCAATGGCCGTTACTTTAACAAGTGAGTTCATCCTTGAAGCAAAATTCTTCCAAACAGCTTCGTATTCAAGAGCTTTTCCGTATTCTTTTTTATCCAATACAGTTGATGAACCGTAGTTGCCTTTGATGAAGTTGACGAGCGTCTTGAAATATTCAATTCCGAAAGGCTTTGCCTTTTCAAGAACGGCTGCGAACTTAACTTTCTTTCCTGCAAAGATGTCTGCGATTGAATCGAAGATGTCCCTGCTTGCAAAATCAGTAAGTGATTTGTACAGGTCTTTGAGGAAGATTTCCTTGAGCGCGATGTCGATGTCAGCAACTCCGCGTCCGTTAAGGGTGTCGCAGAGAACCTTGTATTTTTTAGTTTCATCGTCTGCGATTACGCTCATGTTGAGGATTACCTGATATTCAAAACCGTTGAGGTGCAGGTACATTCCCTGTTCATGGATTGTTCGGCAGTTCCTGATGAACCAAAGTCCAGTTCTGTGTTCCTGGAAAATGATGTACGAATTTTCATCATTTGGAAGGGCGAGTGCCTGTCCCAAAGTCTGAGTTTCGTGATGGATGTTTCCATTATCTTCTTTTACGGCATACTTGCATGAACG
The DNA here is from genome assembly GCA_024697985.1 of Treponemataceae bacterium. GTDB lineage: Bacteria > Spirochaetota > Spirochaetia > Treponematales > Treponemataceae > RGIG9060. Next base: position 6,736 of record JAILRX010000161.1, read on the forward strand.
GTTGATCCATCCTGAAGCCTGATCATAAACGTTGTTGTAGAAAACGATTGTTCTTTCATCACCGAAGCGGTTTGTGTAGGCAAAAACGTTTTCGTTTACATGACCATTGTCCCAAACATCATAGAATCTGAAGTTTTCAACTTCGGCGAAAAGATATCGTTTTTTCATCAGTGGGAAAATGTCGTGTTTATGTTTTTCGATCAGGTCGCGGTCTGGATTTTCATTCCAATAAGCCTTCGTGAATTCCATTCCGTATTTTTCCTGAAAACCTTCAATCTGTCCGTGTCCGAACATTGGAAGACCAGGCATTGTAACCATCAATGTACATACACCAAAGTACTTGTCGCCTTTGCCAAACTGAGCAACAGCTGTTTCTTCATCCGGGTTGTTCATGAAGTTTACGTATCGTTTAAGAATCTGAGGATCGAATTCAATTGTATTTTTAACTGTTGCACGATACTTGAAGTTTTCTTCTCGCTTGAGCATGTTCATGAATGCACTGTTGTAAACGCGGTGCATACCAAGCGTTCGTACAAAGTAACCTTCCATCATCCAGAAAGCTTCTGCAAGAAGAAGTGTATCCGGACATTCTGCCTGAATTCGGTCAACGACTTCGCGCCAGAATTCATTTGGAATGGCCTTTTCAAAATCATCGCGGCTGAGGGCGTGTTCAGAACGGCTTGCAATGTCTCCACCGCATCCTGGTTCTGGATACCAAAGTCGTTTGATGTGCTTTTTGGCAAGAACCATAGCTGCATCAAATCGGATGATAGGGAAGTTTCTGGCAACGTGGAGAATTTCCTGAATTACAGCTTCTCGAGCTGCCGGATTCAGGAAGTCAATCTGTGCGGTATCGTTCCATGGAAGTCCTGTTCCGTCGTTTCCGTGATAAATGTATCGAGCCTGACCTGTTGCGTTGTCGACTCGTTTGTAGACAACTGCACAGTCATTTTTTGAATAGTAATGATCTTCAAGGTAAACGCTGATTCTTGGATCAAGCGAAAGATTTTCACCTGTGAAAGAATAGGTTGGGAAAGGGCAGTCCCATGACTGGATGAAAAGATCCGGTCGTTCTACAACCCATTTTGAATCCAAACCGGTATGGTTAGGAACCATGTCACTGGCAAGTCGGATTCCTCGGTACCAGCATCGTTTTCTGAGGTTGTCCAAGGCATCCCATCCGCCCAAGTCACCTGCGATGTTGTAGTCGTGCAAACTGTATGCGCTTGCTGCGGCTTCAGGATTTCCGCAAATCTGCTTGATTCGCTTACTTCCCCAAGAGCGTTCCCACAAACCGATGAGCCAAAGTCCAGTAAAACCTTCCTGCGCGAGGGTATCGAGTTCTTCGTCTGGAATCTGGTCGAGTCGTGTAATAGGTCTCTGATATTTTTTGCTCAACTGGTCGAGCCAAACAAGTACAGTTTTCGCCATCAAAACTACGCGAGGCATCCATTCCTGGTCAGGACTGAATCTTTCATATTCACTGTTGAGTGAATCGTAGTTGTAGGCTTCCATTGGTGGCGGTCCGGAGAAGTTTCCGTTCCAGCCTGGTTTTTCTTCTTCCTGCAAAAAGTCGATTCCGGCAAGAAGTCGTAAAAGCCATTCACCGAGCATTAAGCCCCAGTTCTTTCGGATATAATCAAGCTGTCCGCGTAGGCTGTTCGGGCTTGCAAGGACAGGTTCTTTCAAAAGTGTTATCAAATCGGTGTTGTTTGGACCGAATTTTGGCTGTTTCTTGAAGAATTTTTTGATCTGTTCCCATGCTTTTGCGTAATCCTTGTTTTTGGCAAGTTTTTCATCATTGAAAAGGATGAAAAATGGCTCAAAGGCTGGATTTTCGTTTGCAAGGTGCAAAAGAACGATTTCTTCGAAAGTCGTTACACGGTTTGAAACGCCGTCAGTTTTTGCTTTGAGGTAGTCTGCTGCAGAAATTTCGCCTTTGTATACTGATGTCGGAGGAAAGTCTTCCGTAAATTCAGCAAGAAGTTTATCAACTTTCTGAGTACCCATTTCTTCTTCAAGATTTTTGAGCATGTCAGCAAAGACTGTTGGCTTTACCTGCTTTCTGTAAAGTTGGCAGACATAGTGGAAAATTTCATCGATAAGACCCATCGCATTAAGCTGGCTGGCCTTTATCATCTTATCAGATTCGAGAATTGGATCGAACTGATCATTTATTTTCTTTGCGAAAAGCCTTACGTTCTTAAAGTTTGCTAAAATAACGTTACCGGTTGTTGCAAACATGGAAAGGTCAAAATCACATTTATCTCTCATTTCCTTTGAAACGTGAAATTCCATTTTATGGTGGTTTCTAAGCGCTTCAAAATCGATTTCAGGAGCTTTGGTTGCATCCTCAAATTTTGAAAGGCGAATTGACATTGCTATTTCAAATTTGTTTTCAATTTGATTCATTAATCTTCTCCCAAATTAGTTTGCTTTATGGATTTTGCAAATATTCTTAATTTCGTCTGTTAATTCTTTGTTTTTACTGATTTCCTCGATTGTTGCAGGCAATCTGTAAGTCCAGTTGAATTCTGTTACGCTTCCAGGAATATTGACTCGTTCATCTTCTGGATTTGCCTCGAGATATTCATCAACCAATCCTAAGAAATCCTGAATTGGATGGATACAGAAGGCACTGTTTGAAGTTGCAATGGTTTCCAAAAGACATCTTGCAGTTTTTGAGTCGTATTTTCCCGGTTTGATTTCTTCTGGAAGTTCAAAATCTTCTGCAAAAACTTCAGCATCTTTTTCATCAAGCCACCATGAACGAAGCGTTGAACTGTCATGAACTGATGAAGTCGTAACGCTGAGAAGCGGATAATCTTCAAACTTGATGAAAGGTTTATTGTCAAGTTCCCATTCGCGGTTCCATCGAACAACTTTAAGGCTCAAAATTGAAAGATCTTTTAGAACTTCAGGCAGACATTCCGGGTTACTTCCCAAGTCTTCTGCACAGGCAATCATTTTTGTGCATGTTGTCAGTTCCTTGAGGATTGAACGGGCTTGTTTTTCCCAAAGCGAATCCATTTTTGCATATCGTTTGGCAATCATTGTTCCCAAAAGGTATTTTTCGTTGTCATCGAGTGTCTGCCATGCGGTTGTGTCCTGGAATGTCCACAACGGAGCATAGTTGTTTTTTGAAACTTCTACAAAGGTCTTGTTTCTCCAAAGCTCAGCAAGCTTTGCCTTGATGTTTTCAGGGATGTCGCTTTCCCAAATATCCTTATCGTTTTTGATTGAAGGCTTGAACAACCAGAGCTCTTCGTTTCCGATTCGTGTCATCAGTTTTGAAAGAATGTTTACTGTGCTCTGATAATCACCACCGTTAACTTCCTGAATTTTGTAAGTCGGAATGTGTGCTTTTGTAAGCCAGGTGATTCTGTCGTCAGAAAAACCGAGTTCTTTGAGGTCGTCACGTGTAATTGTTTCAAAAGGTTGTGTCCAGCCGAGCATTGCAGTAGTTTCTCGTGCTGGAGTTGCCCAAATTCTGAAAAATCCTAAGATATGGTCGATTCTGTAAACCTGATAGTATTCTGAAGCTTTTAAAAGACGGTTTTTCCACCATGAATAGTTGTCTTTTTTAAGGTTTTTCCAGTTGTAAATTGGGAATCCCCAGTTCTGTCCGACAGGGTTTGAGCCGTCTGGAGGGGAACCTGCACGAAGTTCGTCGTTAAAGTATTCCGGATATGCCCATGTGTCGCATGAATCTTCGTTCATCATGATAGGAATGTCACCCTTGAGCTTAATTCCAAGTGATGTAATGTAGGCAGAAGCTTTTTTGAACTGTTCGTCCAATCTCATCTGCATCCATGAAAAGAACTTGTTTTCTTTTGCATTCTTTTTGTCGCCCCAGATTTCATCAATCTGTTCCTTTGTTGGATGACCTTTTTCCGGCCATTCTTTCCAGGAAGCTTCCATGTATTTCATTTTTTTCTGCATGAAAACTGAATAAGTTTTTACCCATTCATTGTTTGCTTCCCATTCAGAAAGTTTTTTGTCCTTGATGATTTTTTCAGAAGATAAATTATAGATTTTTTTGAGGATGGCCAGCTTTTCGTTTCGGATTTTACGATAGTTGAATCGTTTTTCCTTTTCATAATTTTTCTGAAGCTTGGAAATTTCGTCTAAGATTTCCTTGTTTTCAGAGATTTCAGGTAAGTTTTTGAGACTTATGTAAATCGGATTGAGTGCAAATGCAGAAAGTGCGCTGTATGGTGAACTTTCGGTTCCTGTATCGTTAACAGGTAGAATCTGAATAAGTTCAAGAGTGCATTTTTTGCAGAAATCTGCGAAAGGAATCAGATCGAGAAACTCTCCGATACCACAACTGTCCTTTGTCCTTAAGCTGCCTACGGGAATTGATGTTCCCGTAAGTTTTTCTAGTGTTAATTTATCTACTGACTTTGCCATAGAGTAGATTATATCACGCTTTTCTATTTATTGGA
>JAILRX010000170.1 GCA_024697985.1 Treponemataceae bacterium
GTCGGCGGAACCGGCAAACGAATCGATTCGGAACTTGTAAGTGAAGTGCAGAAAAAGCATAAGCTTTGGCTTGCAGGCGGAATTTCCAGCGACAACATCGCTCAGGTGAAAGAAGAATACAGCCCTGAAATGGTGGATCTATCCAGCAGCCTCGAAGCAGAACCCGGCAAAAAAGATTTTGCCAAACTGGAAAACTTCTTCGCTTCTTTGGGGTAGAGTCTACCTCCAGAAAATATAGCCTTCAAGGTTATAGTGATCAAAGACCTTATCTTCTTTAATCCACTTAAAATAGCCTCTTTTTATGCCAAGAACATAATGGGCGTCTAGTTCCCAGTAAATCAGGCCGTTTTTCTCTCGGGATTCTGAATTGTCCAGAAGAAAATCGGTCAGGTCGTATTCAACTCCGTCAATATTGATGGAAGCTCTTTCGTTTTCCCTGTAAATCGAAAATTCCTTCATTTTATTGAAGGCGGAAATATCAATTTCGTAATAAGTGCTTCCGCTCAGACTTCCATTGATGAATTTTTCATCTTTATCTTCATCGCGCTTAACAGGAAATAGTTCTGTAAAATAACAGCGATGTTTTTCTTCATCAAGCGCCCATTCAGGCATAGGAAGCTTGCTTGTCCCCCGAAGATATTCGTAGCTTGAATAAAGGGAATCCCAGTCATCAGTTTCGATCGTCTTGAAAAGCTCGTCCTTATCAAACTGGGCGAGCGTCTTGTTTTCCATGTCGTAAAGTTCGTATTTATTCAGGACTTTCATCATCCGAGCCATCTGACTTTTGTGGGCCATTTTTATCAGGTTGAAAGGGGATACTGATGTAAAAAGAATGATGAAGGCAAGAACGAGAATCGAGTATTTTGCGAATTTTCCTTTCTTGATGAAGGTGAGCGTAAACATTATCAGCGTGAAAATGATGAACATCAGGCTTGAATATCGCCATCCGGTAAATCCGTAGGCATGAAGGCGCACGAAATAGGCCGGAATCTGGACGCAGACAAGCGGAATGAAGGCCAAGGCTCCGAATCGGTAGAAAATCTTGACGGCCGGAAGATCATCATACTCGCGGAGGATGAAATAAAAGACAAAATAGATGGCCGATGCAAACGAAACGAACCAGTTGACCTGACCTTTCGGGAACTCCAGCAGAATCAGGGCCTTGAGAAGATATCCGTAGAGGACTGCAATCAAAAGAAAGAAAACCGGCAGAAGTATATAGAGGAAAATCACCTTGAAGGCCTTTCCGGAGCTTTCTTCTTCGCGGCGGTAAAAAAGATAATAGACGTAGATGTTGATTCCAAAAATGATGTAGCAGATGGCTGCATAGGTTTCGTAGATTCGGCCGCTTCCAATCGGATCAAAATCATAAATCAAATGCTGAAAGGTAATGAGAAGGACCGAGCCTGCACAAAAAAGCACGAACGTCATTAAAAATGAAAAGAGGAAATATTTGAAAATTCCTGCAAAATAGGTTTTTTGATTGTTTTTCGGGATGAAGATGAAAATGATTGCGAGGACCGCTGCAAAGAAAATGCCCCAGTAGTAAAGGTCATCAAAGACCTTGTTTCCAAAACCTTTTGATGAAAAATAGCCGAGGACGCTTGCTGCAAGAGCCGTGCCGACTTGAATTAAATATTTTTTGAGCGCATTTAGTTTTTGCGTGAGGTAGGCGGCCGGAATTGAAAAAAGAGATCCCATCAAAAAGGCAAGCCCAAGCTTCAGGAAAATTCCGGCATAGTCGATCGTGAAGTTGTCATCAACTTTGAAAATATCAAGGCTCATGAAAATGCAGGACAGGATGCTGAAAATCAGGACGACTTTCTGTTCCTTGAGGGAAATGAGCATCTGGCGAATAGTCTGTTTGATTTTGGCTGCGGTTTTGATTTTGTTATCTTTTTTTTCTTCCATAAAAAAATTATAGACTTCAATAATTTTGCGTGCAATGGAAAAGTGATAAGTTTTTTGTTCGTGCCTGTTTGTGCGTTTCTATTGACAGAAACGAAATAAAATGATATAGTTTGTTACTGTAAAGAGTAACGACAATTAGAACTGACGGTTTTAAGGAGATAATATGGCAAATTCAGAGAATGGATTTTTTGATGACTTTGGCGGAAAGTATGTAGCCGAAGTTTTACGACGCACGCTTGATGAACTTGAAATTGCCTTCAAGGATGCAATGCAGGACCAGTCTTTCATCAGGGAACTTGAAACCATTCAGCGCGACTATATCGGACGTGAAACGCCGCTTTTGTTTGCAGAAACTGCGACAAAGATTTTAGGCGGCGCGCAGATTTATATAAAACTTGAAGGGCTTGCAAATACTGGAGCCCATAAAATCAATAACGCTATCGGGCAGTGCCTGCTTGCAAAACGCATGGGCAAAAAGCGCATCATCGCAGAAACCGGTGCCGGCCAGCACGGCGTTGCAACCGCCGCCGCCTGCGCAAAACTCGGTCTTGACTGCACCGTTTACATGGGCGAAGTGGATGTTCGACGCCAGCAGCCGAACGTTGCCGCAATGGAACTGTACGGAGCCAAGGTTCACGCCGTAACAAGCGGAAGCCGCACCTTAAAGGATGCCGTAAACGAAGCCATGCGAGACTGGGCCGCAAATCCTGACACGACTCACTACGTTTTGGGAAGCGCATTGGGACCTGCTCCTTTCCCGGATATGGTCCGTGAATTTCAGAGCGTAATCGGTAAGGAAGTTAAAAAACAGGCTGCCGAACGAAAGCTGGACGTCGAAGCGCTTGTTGCCTGCTGCGGCGGCGGCTCAAACTCAATCGGCTTTTTCGCGCCTTTCATATACGAAGCTTCTCCTCGGCTTATCGCCGTTGAGGCAGGTGGAATCGGACCTGGCGTCGGTGAAAACGCCGCCCGAATGACCGGAAACGCAAGCCGTGACGGAATCATGCACGGCTACAAATCGCGCTTTTTGCTCGACGAAG
>JAILRX010000216.1 GCA_024697985.1 Treponemataceae bacterium
ACTTTTTCAGGTGATTTTTGACTTGGGAATCGGAGCAGAAATCCTTCATGATATTTCATGATTTCATAAACTTTTAAAACACCTGTGCTTAAAACAAGCGGTCCAAAATACAGGTCCGAAAAATCTTCGAGCGTGTTGATAATGAACTTTGAAGGGCAGGTATAGTTAAGCTGTTTTCTGGTTTCAACAAGTCCAAGACTTTCAAAAAGCTCGATTGCCTGTGAATATGAAATCAATTTTTGTTTGATTACGATGTTATCGTTTATAAGTCTGGCCATTTCACTTTTCAATGCTTCAAGATCTGAATCTGAAAGTCCATCCTGTCCGTCAATCGTGTAATAATATCCGTGACCAAGACTGTGTCCTACCAAAAGTCGTTTTTTTGGAAAGATGTTGTGCGCGGCTGTTGCAAGCACAAAACAAAGGGAACGTCTGTAAATTGCAGCACCATCAGCTGAATCCAAAAGGACTGGTTCAATCTGCGCATCAATATCAATTTTCTGATACAGCGAGCAGATTTCATTGTTGATTCTTAAAGCTGCTATCTGTTCAGATGGCTGGTCAAAATTATGTAAAATTATTTCCGGTGAGATTTCGTTTTCAAAAGCAATTTTTTTTCCGTTCGGAAATGTGATTGTATTCATTTTCTTATCCTCCAATGAGATAGATGTTAAAATTATAATTCGTAAATCTTTATTTTGAAAGAAATTTTTTAATTTGCATTTTGTACGCTTGGCCTTATAATTTAAGTATGGCAGATGAAACAATTATTACATCAAGTGCTGTAGGACAGCGCTTGGAAAGTATCGGCGATGTCGACCGTGCTTCATATCTTGTTTTCAACAACAATAAGGTTCAGCTTGTAAGTCAGATTACGATCGGACGCTCTCCTGACAATAATATCGTTGTTGATAATAAACTGGCTTCACGTCATCATGCGATAGTTCAGAAAATCAAAAATGACTATTACATCAAGGACTTGGACAGTACGAACGGCACTTTTTTAAACGGAACTCGGCTTCCAAAAGACCGATACGTAAAGCTTAATCACAACGATAAAATTTCAATCGGAAACGAAAATATAGTAATCAACTAGAATGAGTTCGTTTTTGTTTGAAAGCACATGTCCTCAAAATCCTCCTTCCACGAAAGATTTTCTTCCGGTTATTGAAGATGTCATCAAGGTGCTTCAAAAAGAAGACCAATCAGTCAGACCTAAGGCAAACAACAAAAAACCTGGCGGAATCATCAATTTGATTCAAGGTATTCCGACAATACTCGTTCCGGATTTGCATTCCCGCTACGATTTTCTCGTAAAGATTTTGAATTACAGGCCATCAAATTTTTCTGTACTCGAACTTCTTGAAAAGGGACTAGTAAATCTTCTTTTTGTCGGGGATGGACTTCATTCTGAAAGGGCAGGTCTTGAAAGGTGGAACTCAGCCTATGACGATTTTTTGAGCGGGAATTTCAAAGGCAAAGCGATGACAGAAGAGATGTCTTTGGGATTAAACCTGATGTTTCTTGTGATGAAATTAAAAATCGCCTTCCCGAGACACGTGCATTTTTTAAAAGGCAATCACGAAAATATTTTGAATGATGATGAAAACGGAAATTATCCATTCAGAAAGTTTGTTGATGAAGGGCAGATGTCCTACGAATTCATGAAGGCAACCTATCCTGAAAAACTGATAAAAAACTATGCTGTTTTCGAAAACCTGCTTCCAGTCTTTGCTGTCGGATCTGATTTTCTCGTGAGCCACGCAGAGCCTGCCCGCTATTTTTCAAAGACTGAAATCTTGAACTGCTATCAGCATCCTTCGGTCATTACAGGCTTGATTTGGACACGTAACGACGAGGCTCTTGGAAATCCTGCAATTCAACTTTTGGATGAATATTTTCCTGAAAATCCTTCCAGCCTTTATTTTGCAGGCCACAGACCGGTTAAAGAAAAATTTGCTCTGCGTGAAGAAGGGCGTTTCGTTCAAATCCATAATCCTGAAAAAAAACAAATTATTATATTAAATCCAAATGATGCTAAAAATTTTAGGGACGGCATCATAAATCTTGATGAGGTGTAGAAGATGACATCAATTCCAGAAAAAATCGGAAACTACAAAATTACGGCGGTGATTGCAAAGGGCGGTATGGGAACCGTTTACAAGGCGATTCATCCATCATTGAAGCGCTACGTCGTAATTAAAAAACTGACGATCCGCGGAAATCCTGCTTTGATCGAAAGGTTCAAGCGAGAAGCCCAGATTATGATGGACTTGCAGCATCCTAATATCGTGCACATGTTTGATTTTTTCAAGGAAGGCTCAAATTATTACATCGTAATCGAATTTATTGATGGTCTTGCCCTTGATAAGCTTATAAAAAAACGAGGCAAAATTTCAGAGCCTCTTGCCATGCTTGTTTTGCGCGATACTTGTCGTGCTCTGCGCCATGCCCATCAAAAAGGCGTAATCCACAGGGACATAAAACCCGGAAACATTCTTTTATCGAAACACGGCGAAGTAAAACTGGCCGATTTTGGTATTGCTTCGAGTGAGAAAACTCGCGAAAACGAAGGTGGGGAATCTTTGACTCAGGATGGAAGTGCGCTTGGAACGCCTTCTTATATGCCGCCTGAGCAGTTTTCAGACAGCAAGACCGTAGATTCACGCGCTGATATTTATGCTCTTGGTGTCATGCTTTACGAAATGGTTACAGGACAAAAACCTTTCCCCGGTTCTTTCAGTTCGGAAACTCTTGAACTCATCAACAAGGGAAAATATCAGAATCCTAAAAAGCTTGAGCCAAAACTTAACTGGAGAGTCCGTTCTCTCATCCGAAAGATGATTCAGCCTAAGGCCAAAAACCGAATCCAGGACGTCAAAAAAATCATCAAAATATGCGATAAATATCTTGAAAAATACGATTTGGAACAGGTTCGAAAACTCCTTGTTATCGAAATGATCAAGGATAAGACTTTCAAGGAACCGCCTTTTACAAAAAAGAAAGGTACCTGGCCAATTTACACATCGATTGCAGGCGCCATTGTTGTTGCCGTCGGTGCGTTTTTCCTCTGGCATTTCGGCTGCATACAGTCGACGCTTTTGCGAAAATGGTATACGCCAATCACCTTGAACCTGACCCTTCCTCAAAGTGCCAAATTCCAGACCGATTTACCGGCCCGCGCCTTGTTTTTCGAAAATGACCGGAAGTTCATTCCTGAAGTCAAGGGTTCAGGCCGTACATTTTACAGCATCAAGGTTAAGGATGAAAAAGGCAAAAAGGTAGCTTCAAATAATTATAAAATTCGGCCTGTTTACCTTAAGCACGGCAGTTACAGAATGAAAATTGTTACCGGTTCTTATGTTTGGTGGCAGTCTCTTGAAGTAACTTCCGAGGCCAAGGATATCAACCTGAACTTTTTGAAACATGAAAGACGAAGCATAAATATCCACACATCAAGTTTTGATGCCGTTACGAACAAGGATTTGAGCCGCAAGAGCGAATTTTTGTTCCAGAACAGCAAGGGTGCTTTCGTTAAGGCCAAGGATATTCCAAAAGATGAATTTTTGAACGGCAGAATCTGGCGAATCCAGGTGTCTTGTCCGGGCTATAAAACGGAGTTCCTCGATCTTAGGATTGAGTGGTATCAGGACGATCTTTACTTAAATATTGCTCTTGAAAAACAAAAGTAAGTCCTCATTTATTCACCTTGACTTATGAACCAAAATTAATATATTTATAGTAGACAAGTTGAGGTGAATTATGAGCGAGACTGAAATCATTCCGGCAGAAAAACTGCTATCAAATAAATTAACTATTCTTCCAATAATGGGGCATCCTGTTTTCCCAGGAATTTTTTCTCCATTGATGATCAACAATTCTGATGATGTGAAGGCTGTGGAGGAAGCTTTTAACGGCGATTCTCTTATCGGTGTCACCATGGTCAAAAATGATGCTGAAGAACCGAGTGCAACAGACCTTTATTCAGTTGGAACTGTGGCAAGAATAATCAAGAAAATCAATCTGCCTGAAGGCGGAGTAAATATTTTTATTTCGACAATCAAGCGCTTTAAAATCAAAAAATTTATCAGCGTTCAAAGTCCAATTGTTGCCATCGTAGAATATCTTGATGATGATGAAACAGGCAATAAAAACGAAATCCGTGCGCTTACACGAGCCCTCATCAGCGAGATGAAGGAGGTTAGTGAAAACAACCCTTTGTTCTCAGAGGAAATGCGGCTCAACATGGTCAATATCGATCATCCTGGAAAAATCGCGGATTTCATAACTTCAATACTGAACATCGAAAAGGACGAGCAGCAGAGAATCCTTGAAACACTCAACGTAAGAAAGCGTATGGAAAACGTTCTTGTTTTCATCAAAAAGGAGCAGGAACTTTTAAGGATTCAAAAGCGAATTCAAACTGATTTGAATGATAAAATCGAAAACAATCAGCGAAAATATTTTTTAAGGGAAGAACTTAAATCCATCAAGGAAGAACTCGGCGAATTTACGGATGCTAAGAGTTCTGATTATCAGAAATTTGCGGATAAGATTGCTTCCTTTAACTTTACCGGTGAAATCAAGGAAACTGTCGAACGTGAACTTGAAAAATTTCAGATTATGGATCCTGAGTCGAGCGAATATATTGTTTCCAGAAACTATCTTGAAACAATCACGCTTCTTCCATGGAATTCTGAAAACACCGAGTATTATTCGATTGATCAGGCTAAGAAAATCCTTGATGCGGATCATTATGGACTTGATGATGTCAAAAAAAGACTCCTTGAGTTTCTTGCCGTCAGAAAGGTTCGTGGTGACAACAAAGGTGCAATTATTTTGCTGGTAGGACCACCGGGAGTTGGTAAGACAAGTATCGGAAAGGCTGTTGCAAAAGCAATGAACAAACCGTTCTTCCGCTTTTCAGTCGGAGGTCTTCGAGACGAAGCTGAAATCAAGGGCCACAGACGAACTTACGTCGGCGCGCTTCCTGGAAAAATCATTCAGGGGCTTAAAATTACAAAGTCAAATTCCCCGGTTTTCTTGATTGATGAAATCGACAAAATGGGGGAGTCACATCAGGGTGATCCTGCAAGTGCCCTCCTTGAAGTCCTTGATCCTGAACAGAACGTTTCGTTCCGAGATCAGTATCTGGATTTGCCTTTTGATATTTCGAATGTGCTTTTCATCCTTACGGCCAACACATTGGATTCTGTTCCAGAACCACTTTTGGACAGGGCTGAAATCATCAACCTTTCGGGTTACATTGATCAGGAAAAGATCGAAATTGCCAAAAATTACCTGATTCCAAAAAGCATAGTCAAAAACGGCCTTAAAAAATCTCAGGTTAAGTTTGATAAAAAAGCCTTGGATTTGATCGTTACAAGCTATGCTCGAGAAAGCGGAGTACGAAATCTTGAAAAATGCATCGATAAAATCAATCGAAAGTATTGTACTGAACTTTTGACTCGTAGCGAACTTGAATCAAATCCTGAAATCCTGCAGGAAAAAATTACGATTACTCCTTCAGAAGTTTTGAAATATCTTTCAAAGCCAATTTTCAATGAGGATGAAATCCTTGCGGCCGATAAGCCAGGAACTGCCATCGGACTTGCTTGGACAAGCATGGGCGGTGATACATTGCTTATTGAATCAATTGCTTACGAAGGAAAGGGTGGTCTTGTTCTTACAGGTAAACTCGGGGACGTAATGAAAGAATCTGCCAACATTGCTATGAGCTGGGTTAAAAAATACGCAATTAAAAACGGTCTTAAGAAAAAGGACTGGTTTGATAAAAACACGATTCACCTGCATTTCCCTGAAGGCGCTACTCCTAAGGACGGACCTTCTGCCGGCATTACTATCGTAACGTCTTTGATTTCCCTCTTGAAAGGAAAGACGATCAAGAAGCATTTTGCAATGACTGGTGAACTTTCTCTTACTGGAAAAGTTTTACCAATCGGCGGATTGCGTGAAAAAACCGTTGCAGCAAAACGAAATAAGATTACTGATATCATCATTCCGAAAGCAAATGAACGCGACCTTGAAGAAATTCCTGAACTTGTTAAAAAGGGATTGAAGTTTCATCCTGTTACGAGTATCGAAGAGGTTCTCTCTTTGGTATTTTAATCGACTTGACGCGGGCACAATTGCGTCGTGCACAATTTTGTCGCCGGATTCGTGGTGACTCGACACGGGCACAATTGCGTCGTGCACAACTTAGTCGACGCGCCACTGCCTCAACGGGCAAAAAAAAACTGCCTTCAAAGTTACTAAAACTTCGGGCAGTTTTTTTATTTTGAAGAATGAACTTCAAAATTAATCTTTATGCTCAGATCTGTCGTTTTTGCTGGAACTTTTTCAGCATGGCAACGCCGTTTCTCTTTCCGTTATAAACAAATCCACCGTCCCAATATTCAAGGGCAGCAAACAAGGCGTTTCCTCCGTCCTGATCGTCACTGTCTTTTGTTCGGAATGAAACGAACTTTGAAAGTGCATCAAGATCTGATTTTTGAAGGCATTCGATTCGTTTTTTGTTGAATTCATTCCATTTTTCAAGGTCCTTGAAACCTTCACCTTCATCTTCTACGATCAAATGAGCATGGCTTGGACTGAATGAATACCAAACCTTAACTTTCTTTGACTTATCGCATTTGTTACCGTGTTTTACGGCATTTTTAATAACTTCGCTAATCTGCTGTTCAAGAAGGTTGATTTCTTTGATTTCAAGTGGTGCAGACTGTACAATCAGCAAAGTATAGTAACGAATTTGTCTGTAATCAGATTCAAATTCCTTGTACAACATATTGGTTTTATCAAACAATGGATCATTTTCATCTGATCTTAATTCAATAAACTGTTCCATCATCAAAATACTCCTTACTCTGCAATCATCAAAAGTGCTTCTTCAACACTGTTTGCTATAGGGAAGTACCCCATAAGTTTTGTAAGCTCGATTACTTTCTTTACAGAGCCGTGTATGTTAGAGATTGCAAGTTTTAAGTTCTGCTTTTTGATTGTAGAACAGATGTAAATCAAGGCACCGATTCCAGACGAGTCAATATAGTCTACTTGCTCAAGATTGATGATAAAACTCTTAATATCCTTTTCAAGCATTTTCATGACGAGTTCTTTCAATTTATATGAGTTATACAAATCCATTTCGCCATTAACATCGATAATGTAAACTTCTCCGTTTTTGCGTATTTTGAGTTCCATTCAATGCTCCTTTTACTGTATTTTTATAACCAGAAGAGTCTGATCGTCATGCTGTTTTGCATTACCCATGTACTGATTGATATCATTCTGCACGAGTTTGGCGATTTCCTTTCCTGTTAAATTACTGTTTTCAGAAACCAGTTTAGTTAGTTTTGAGACGGTGTAAGGCTTTCCATCTTCATTTATAGTCTCAACGAGACCATCTGTAAATGTAATGATGATATCACCACATTCAACATTCATTTGTTCATTTTCGTAAACCAAGGCGTTTTCAACACCGATCGGCTCACTCATTTTTGAAATCTTTTTGATTTCTTTTGTATCTGCCTTATATATATATATCGGCGTAGTTCCCGCTGTAGAATACTCTATTTTTTTCTCTACGCTGTCATAATTGATAAGTGCGATACTTGCAAAGTGATCTACTGAAGTTTCTTTTGAAATTCCTCGGTTTATCCATTCCATGATGGTAGATGCAGACTGCTTAGAGTTGACTACAAGTCTTACAATTGCTCGCAACATAACCATAATCATCAATGAGTTGATACCTTTTCCGGCAACATCCGCCATGATGAAGGAAATCCTGTCTTTTCGGGCAGGTATAATGTCGAAATAGTCGCCGCAGATTCCCTGAGACATGCTCGAATAATTTCCAAGCGAAAGGGTAGGAATGTTAGGCAGTTTTTTCAGAGTAATCTTTTTCTGAAGTTCTGCAGCAAGATCAGAATCTTTTGTAAGGAATTCATGTTCCTGAATCTGGTTGAACACGTATACACAGTTGATTGCAGCTCCTGCAAATTTGGCAAGTGCACTTGCTGTATCAAAATCTGATTCAGCAAAAGGACTCTTTCCGTTGTCTCTAGAAAGGGCAATCAAGCCGACTGTTGATTCTTTAATTGTAACTGGGATAAAGATATAGCTTCCTGGCTGAAGGAATTCTTCTGGTCCGTTCTTGAAAACCCTGGAATCAGCAAGGGCATCCTTGATGAGCTCAGATTTTCCAGATGAGGCGATTTCACCCAGAATATTGTCTGTAAGTTCAAGACGTGCATAGCGCATGTTTGATTTTACGCGAAGTTCTTTGTGAGGCAAATCTGATGGCAATTCGTATGGAGGTGGGAAGCTTCCTTCCAGGCTCTTTACAGTAAGTACGTCATCAAAATCGTCGAGGAGGAGGATCATACCGCCGTCAGACCCTGTTTTTTCGATGAGGCTTTTGTTGATGAATTCAACGAGCTTTTCGAGGTTTGAATCATCAGAAAAACATTCTGCTGCGTGCATGAAGTATTTTCGGCCTGTTGAAGAAATGTCAGGTGAGACCTTGCTTTCTCCAAGCGGTGTTTCAAAATCAGGGAAGGACAAATCTATGTCGTCATCATCATATTTATCATTTTTGGAATTTGCCAGAACAATTGCTGTCTGTGCGATAAGACAAGCTATGAAAACCATGCTGACAATGAAAAGAAGCGGCTTGAAAGGAACGCAAATTGAAACTAAGGCACCTGCAAACATGATGGCAGAACCAATGGCTGCCATAAGTGGCTTTGTTGCAGCCTTTTTATATGCAACCAAAGTCAAAATAAATAAAGTTAAGCTAAATGCTGCCACAAGACTGGACAGAATTATCGTTAAAATCTGCGGATCCAAAATATTACTCCCATTAATTTTATAAAAACTTTAACAAAATAATTGTAACATTGAATATTATAGTCGTCAAATCTTTTTTAGAGGCATGTAAAAATTGTAAATTTTTGCTTAGAATTTGAGTTTGCTCAGAACACTCATCAATTTTTGCTTGCCGATAAGCTCGATCGGACGGTTTTCAACAAACTGAATGATTGATGGAGCAAAGTCCGTGCAGGCAAAAATAAGGCCTTTCATGTAACCTCGGGTCTTGATTTCATCTGCGGCTTTTCGAACGATGTTCTCATCAATTGGTTCTGAATCTCGGGAAATATATACAAGGAAGATCTGCTCTCTTACGCTCATCCAGTTGTCTTTTTTGTTCTGGGTGGCGATCATCGTGCAGCCGACTCTTGATTTCGTGATTTTTGTAGGCGAAAGATTGTATTCCTGAAGAAGCATTTTCTTGCAGATTTCGATGAAGTTGTCATCAGAGGCGGTGAGGAACTCCTTCATCTGGTCGCTTGTCTGCAATGCCTTGTATTCCTGTATCTTAGCTGTAACATCCTTGAAGCTTTTGTTTACGGCTGCAATTTTCTGCCACTGTTCCAAAGCTCCGTCGATTTTTCGTGCTTTTTCGTAGCAGGCTGCGAGGAAATATCGGGCATAAAGTGTTTCCTGTGTGTTTTCGTCTTTTGAAGCCTTGATGGCTCTTTCGTATTCACTGATGGCCCTGTCCATGTCGTTCATTGCAAGGTAGCATGAACCTCGCTCAATGAGGGATTTTTGCTTGAATTCAGGATCTCGAGCAGATTTTTCAAACGAATTTAAAGCGCCTGAAAAATCCTTGCTGTCCTTGAAAATTTTTCCCTGATAATAATAGGCAGAGAATGTGTCAGGGTTGAGTCGGATTGCAATATCAAGCTGATTTTTTGCTTCCTGAATGTTTTTTCCTCGGTAATAGAGGAGTGCAAGGGCGGCATGTGCCTTTGCGTGACGTTTGTTAAGCTGAATTGTCTTAAGGTAATATGTAAGTGCCTGTTCAGGCTTGTTGTGCTCTTCGAATATTTTTGCGGCATTGTAATAATGCTCTGCGTTTGTAGGTTCAAGTTTTGTAAGAAGAATGTATTCTTTGAGCGCATCCTCATACTGTCTGAATTTTGAATAGAGGGAAGCAATCTGGTTTCGGAAAACCCTTTCATCAATATCCTGATCAAAAATTGCTGTCTTGTTTACGATTTTGAATTCCATCAGCGCAAGTTCAGCCTTGTTGTCTGCAAGGTATGCCTGGCCTAGGGCATAGTGAGCTTTGAAGTCCTGAGGATTTTTCTGAATCATTGCCTTTGCGGCTTTGATTGCTGCTGAATATTTTCCCTGTTTGATTAACTTTTCGATTCCTGCAAGATGTTTTGGATTAGAGGCGGATTTTAAGATGGCAAATACTAGAGCTCCGATTACAACAATAATAACTGGAATCAGAATAATTATCAGCATTTAAACAATTTCCTCCGATAATATAAAAGCAAATGAATTAACAGGAGTTTATCTTGAAACGAATTCAAATAAAACTATTCGCTTTTATCTTTGTCTTAATGCAAATTTCAGCAAGTCTTTGCTTTGCTGATGCTTTTTCCGAGGGTGAAAAACTTTATAACGAAAATCGCCCTGTGGATGCTCTGATGTATTTTCAGAAGGCTCTTGAAGAAAATCCTGAAAACCCTTCAGCTTATAACTTGCTTGGACTTTGCTATTATCAGCTTGCTGATTATGAAGCTGCACAGCAGACCTTCCTTAAAGGCAGCGAACTTCCAAGTAAATTAAAATATATTCTCTATTATAACGCAGGAAATGCTGCTTTTGCAATGGGTGATTACGAAAATGCCGAAATCTATTACACCGCCTCAATCGAATTGAATCCTGAATTTTCATCTGCTGTTTTGAACAGGGGAAATACCCGATTAAAGCTAAGTCTTTTCAAGGGTGCTTCCGAGGATTACAAGCTTTATCTGGAACTGGAAAGTGATACGGATCAGAGGGAACAGATTGAAAAGTTAATTTATGAAGTAAATCAGGCCTGGTATGAGCAGGAACGTGAAAAAATCAATTATGAAATGCAGGAAGAACTTCTGCAGCTTGAAATTCAGCGGCTTTTGACGGAAAGGGAGACTCGAAAACTTGAATATGAGCTTCGCCTGAAAAAATCCCAGGAGAGAAACAAGGAATTGATGAAGGAACTTGAAAAAGCGCTTTCGGAAAAGGATGAATTTTCTCCGGAAGAGGATGATGAAATCGTCAGTGCCGAAGATGATGAAGATCAGATTGTACCGGTTACGGTTCCCGAAGGCGTTGAACTTGAAAATGAGGGTCTTGTTGATGAAGTTGATGCTGATGTTGAAGGCGAGCAGACTGATGCTGTCGAGGCTGAAGGCGCCAATTTGACCGACGGCGAGGCTGCGGATGGCGAAGATGCCGACGCAGAAGACTCTGTCGATGCAGAAGGCTCAGTTGATGCGGGCAGCGTTGCTGACGAGCCTGTTGATGCGACCGCAACTGAGACGGCCGGCGAGTGATCAGGTGCGCTTCACGCGCTGATACATTTCTTCTTTTGTCAAAATGAACCAGATTGGACGGCCGTGCGGACAATGCGGATCAGGAAGAGCAAAAATCTTTTCGATGAGGTCGCAGGCAGTCTGATCATCAATATAGTGACCTTCTTTAATGGCACTTTTACAGGCACAAGTTGCAAGAAAGTGCCTCATGAATTCAGCAGGTTCAATCTGCTTTTCAAAAATCGCATCGATGATGTCTTTTTTTGTACCCTGCCATTTGATTGGAACTGTCGTGATTGACCATTTTCCATCAGTCTTTTCAAGATGAAAACCGGATTTATCCATCTGTTCTTTGATTGATTCCAGATATTCATTCTGGCTTTCTGTTTCGATTTCGATCTCAAACGGAAAAAGCAGCGGCTGAGTCTGTCCTGCATCCCGTAAAAGTTCTTCGTACAAAACGCGCTCGTGTCCTGCATGCTGATCAATTACGTAAACTGATTCATCTTTTTCTGCAAATAAAAAGAGGTTGAGTGCGCTTCCGAGGTATTTGAAATCGTATTGCTTTGGCAGCGTTGTTGATTTTGGAAAACTGGTAATGCCGTATGCACCAAAACCAGTTGTTTCTGTTGTGCTGCCGGCCGCGCCAAAGTTATCCTCGCCTGATGTTTCGGCCGCACCAAAGGAACCGACGCCCGCGCGGGTATAGTAGCCCTCGCGTGAAAAATCAGTGGCGCCAATTGTGCCTGTAGTCGAGGATAAATGCGTCCCGCCAAAACTCGGCGCGCCCATACTTGTCCCGGCCACATCGTCAAATTTGCCAAAAGGGATGCCGCCCGCACTAGAACTGCCCGCACAAGAACTGCCTGCACCCGAGCCGCCGTAGTTTTCTTCCTTTTGCGCAATCGCAAACTTCGGCTCTGTGAAATCCATCCTGCTTTGATAAGAAGACGGATTTTTCATCAGTGAAATATTTTCCTGCGTGAAAACATTTCGTGTCGTGCTTGAAATTGAGTGATGAATCTGCGACAAGTCCTTGAATCTGGCTTCTTTTTTTGCCGGATGAATGTTGAAATCAACAAGACTTGGATTAATTTCTAGAAAAAGACATGCTACAGGATGCGTTCCGTTCGGAAAACTTCCCATCACGCCGTACTCGATGGCCTGAATCAAAGAATATTCTGTGATTTTTCGATTGTTAACAAAAATGTGTATGTTTTTTCTGTCCGAACGGATTACAGAACTGTCTCCGATTACGAGCGTAAAACTCCAGTTATGATTTACCGCATCAGAATTTTTGATTATATGGAACTGTTTTTTATCTTCCTGAAGTTCAAGTGCCTGAATTACGCGCTCAACATGATTTTCAGTCTGTGGAAGATCCAGACGGATTTTTCCATCCATGATCATCCTGAATGAAATCTGTGGAAAAGGAAGAGCTTTTTCTACAAAAGTCTGCTTGCAAAGCGTGCCTTCAGAAGCCGGTCTTTTCAAAAAGACTCGTCTTGCAGGGAAGTTTTCAAAAAGCGAAAGGGAAGTGACCACGGTTCCTTTTTCAAGAACGGTCGGCTCAATTGTTTCTTTCATTCCCACTTGGCTTTCGAGCTTCCATGCGTTTTCTTCATCACGTTTTGTTTTGATCTCAAGCCGGCTTACGGCTGCGATCGAGGCAAGCGCTTCTCCACGGAAACCCATCGTGCTCAGACTCAATAAGTCCTGCTCCTGCTCAATCTTGCTTGTTGCATGCGCCTTTATGCTGTTTTCGAGGTCGTCTTTTGTCATTCCACAGCCGTCATCGATTACGCTTACTTTTTCGATTCCGCCGCCTGCAATATCAAGTGTGATTGATGTAGCATTAGAGTCAAGTGCATTGTCCAAAAGTTCTCGAACAACCGCATTTGGCCTGTCAATTACTTCGCCTGCTGCAATTTTTCTTGCGACTTCTACAGGTAATACTCGTACCGGTTTATATTTTTGAACTTTTTGATTATCCATTGCCTTCTCTTTGTTATTCTATTGCCGAAAATAAATCCAATTCCGGTGTAGTTTCTTTTTGTTTTGATGGCTGATTTATCAATATCTGAACTTTCTTTTCGATTTTTTCAAGTTCTTTTTCAAGATTCTTGGAAAGTGTGATGCCTTCCTCAAAAACTGAAACGGCTTCTTCCAAGGACAGATCAGAATTTTTTATTTTAGAACTCAGTTCTTCAAGTCGGGTTAGTTTTTCCTCAAAATTTTCCATAAGTTACGACCTCTTCTGTATTTTTGTGATTTCAGATACAAACTTGCCGTCTGAAACTGAAACGATGACGTTTTGCTTTTCTTTTAAGTTATCTATGCTGGATATGATTTTTCCGTTTTCATCCTGAACGATTGAAAAACCTCGTTTCAGTACAGAACGCGGATTAAGCTGTTCAAGAGTGTTTGTTGCAAGTGCCAGCTGATTTTTGCTCTTGTCAATTTTGGACTGAATGGCATTCATCAAATCTGATTTTGCATCGTCCAGTCGTAGGATATACGAATTTTCCTTATTTCTGAAAAAGCTTTCCATGTTTTCGATTGAAAAACTTTTTGCCATTGTCTTGAAACTGTCAATTTTGCCCGTGATGTCACGGATAAAACTAAGCCTGTACTGTTCGATCGAGTTTTCAAGATCGGACAGTATAGGTGAAGCCAGTTCCGCGGCGGCGGACGGAGTCGGCGCCCTGTAGTCTGCCGCAAAGTCGCTGAGCATCGTGTCGATTTCGTGTCCTACGGCTGAAATTGTCGGAATTTTGCTTTCTGCAATTGCCCTTACGACGCACTCTTCAGAAAAAGGCAGCAGGTCTTCAAGAGATCCGCCGCCGCGTCCCACGATGAGCACATCAACCATATCAAATTCGTTTGCAATCTTTATCTGCTTTGCAATGCTTTCTGCAGCGTCTGCTCCCTGAACCTGGCACGGAAAAATTATGACCGATATTTTAGGATTTCGTCTTTCAAGAATCTGAAGTATGTCTCGTAATGCAGCTCCGGTCGGACTTGTTACGACTCCGATAGTATTCGGAAAGAATGGAATGTTCTGTTTTCGCTCCTGGTCAAAAAGACCTTCCGCTGCCAGACGTCTTTTTCTCTGTTCAATCATCAGCAAAAGATTTCCGTCTCCCACTTTTTCCATGGAATTGACCGTAATCTGATATGTTCCTCTCTGAGCGTAGACTGAAATCTGGCCTTTGACCTGAACTTTCATACCATCCTGTGGCGTGAAGGTGAGTGAACCTGCCCTATATTTGAACATTACCGCACTGATAGAAGCTTTTTCATCCTTGAGCGTGAAATACAGATGACCCGTACTTGAAGGCCTGTAATTGGAAATTTCTCCTTCAACGCAGACTTCTGGAAGAGACTGTTCTAGTAATTGCTTGATTATTTCGGTCAGTTGAGAGACCGAAAGAGAATTGTTTTCTGAATCCTGTAATCCACCCATTTGCTAAAGTATATCATATTTTTTTGCTAAAAGAAAAGGTAAAATCAGCCGATATTGTAGAGTATGAAAAATCTTGTTGTTTTAAATGCCCTGAACTGCCGCGACTATGCGTCGGAAAAAAACTTTGATGGAAAAAATGCTTTTGAGCTTTCCCTCAAATGGGCTGTGTCATTGGAATTCTGTGAAAAAGTCATCGTTCTTTTGAAAAATGAAAGTCAAAAATCCAGTTTTAAAGAGGAAAGTTTTGATGAATCAGTCTGCGAATTTCTCGTAAAAAATGATTTAAGTGATGTACAAGGCCTTTTAAAAACGATGGCAGAATTTTCAAACGGTTTTGATAATGTCGTTTATGGCTTTGCAGACTGTCCTTTTTACAACAAAGATTTGACAAAAAAAATGTTTGATCTTCATATTGATAGTGCAAGTGAATATACCTTTGCTGATGGCTATTCTTTTGGATTTGCACCTGAAATCCTTAATGTCGGAACTTTAAACATTTTAAGCGTGCTTTCTCAAAAAGACGAAAAATGGCAGAAAACTAAAATTAAAACAGACTCGATTTTCGAAATCCTTAAGACTGACATCAATTCTTTTGAAATTGAAACTTATATTTCCGATGATGATTATCGTTTTCCTCGATTTTCTTTCATCTGTTCGAACAAAAACAACGCGCTTTTGTGCAAGAAATTATTTGATTCTTGCTCTGATAAGGATTGTCTTTTGTGGAATGTCGAAAAGGTAAATTCTTTTGCCGTCAATCAAAGTGATTTCTATCAGAACCTTCCGCAGTATTACAACATTCAGATTTGTTCAAGCTGTTCTGGAAACTGCTCGTTCTGTCCTTATCCTGCTTCATTCGAGAAAAAATTCGGAGTAAATCCTTCAAAATCTGAATCAATGATGAGCCTTGAAAATTTTTCATCACTCATCGATAAAATCGCAGAATTTTCAGGAGAAGCCGCAGTTTCCCTTTCGCTTTGGGGTGAATCAATCCTTCATCCGCAGCTTGATCTGTTCGTCGAAAAAATTCTTTCGCATCCTGGACTTTCAGTGTTGATTGAACTTTCTGGCCGTAAATTCAGTGAATCAATGATCGAAAAAATAAAGACCGTCACTGAATCTGCCAAAGAACGTACGAACGATATGAAAAAAATTTACTGGATCGTTTCACTTGATTCAGTTGATTCAGCTACCTACGATTCACTTCATAACAAGGGAAAATCTTGTGATGAAAATTCGTATGAAAACGCCCTGCATAATCTTTCAGTTTTAAATTCTAAATTTGCAGGCTCTGTTTATCCGCAGTTTTTGCGTCTCAAGGAAAACGAATCGAGTCTTGAAAGTTTCTGGCGTTCTTGGAATGAAAAAAATGGCGGTAACCTCATCATCAAAAAATACGACTGGTTTTCTGGCCTTCTCGAACAGAAAAAAACTGCTGACCTTTCGCCGGTTAAGCGAAATATCTGCTGGCATTTGTGCCGTGACTTTGTAGTTTTGTTCGACGGAACCGTTCCGCTTTGCCAGGACTATATGTTCGATAACCTTCAAGGCAATGCTTTTACAGAAAGCCTTGAATCAATCTGGGAAAAAAGACGTAAGTGCGTGAAGGAACACTCTGAAGGCACCTATCAAAATATTTGTGGGAAATGTGATGAATACTATATCTTCAACTTTTGATGAAAAATTATGCAGCTGCACGATTTTAGGTTCCTCAGACGTTCTGGAAAATGCAAAGTTTCCTGTATCCGTCCTGATTTTGAACCGTAATTTCGGCAACTTCAAGGAGCATAATTTTGACAACCTTTTGAAATGCGGTTTTGAATCGATCATTTCAATGGAAAGCCCAAAAGAAAACTTTAAAATCGATTCTTATCTCAAGCGTTTTCCTCAGATTCAATATGTAGTACCATCTAAAGAAATTTCTGTAGGCGAGCTCATTAACCTGGGAATATCACTTTGCAAAAGCCGCTATCTTCTGGTCATCTGGGACGATTTTGTAATCAAGACAGGATTCTTTACTGAAAATCTGATGAATAAAATAGTTGAACAAGAAGCGCTTTGTGTCGCACCGGCTCTTTTGAACAGCGAATTTCAGAACATCTACGTAAAAATGTCTCCGAAAATCGAAAGATTCAATTTCAGTATCTCGGCAGACAGCCTTTATTACGACAACT
>JAILRX010000227.1 GCA_024697985.1 Treponemataceae bacterium
CGGCTTCCAAGTACGCAGGAATCCTTTCGTGCAAGCTCTACCTGTCTTGTATCAACTGTAACGTCATAGCTGTCATCAGTCTTGGCATTTTCAATAATCTGAGCAAGCGAAACGCCTGTTTCCTGAGCCAAAGTCCTGAAAGTAAAATTTATCATGTTAACGGAAAGTGCTGAAGCAAGAAGCGTGCTGACAGTTGTATTTCCGCAGCCGCTTTTTCCTGATATTGCTACCCTAACTTTTTTATCTTCTGGTACAAAATATTTCATATTTATATTTTATCACGCTCAAGTCAAACTCTCAAGTTTTTCATTGATAAAAAGACTCTTTTCTTTCAAACCGATGTTGCCGGTCTGCATCAAAAGCACGTTCGGACGCTGTGGATTAAGCCTTACTTTTCCGCCGCTTTCCTTTACGAGACGAAGGATTTTTTCGATTGAAACGTTAGAACTTTGAGAAAATTCAATCTGGACAAGTCCCATTTTTTCTTTAAGCGAAAGCACGTTGAGTTTTTTACAGACAAAACGGATTTCAGCAAGCGAAAGAAGACTGTAAACTTCATCTGGAATCGGACCAAAACGGTCTTCAAGCTCCAGATAAACGCTTTCGTACTCGTCTTTGGTGGAAATTGAAGCAATTTTCTTGTAGATTTCCATCTTAGTCTGAAGGTTCTTGATGTATGAATCAGGAATAAATCCTGTGTATTCGAGTTCAAGAAGCACTTCTGTCTGCTCGGTGTGCTTTTCATCAGAAAGGCGCTGAACGGCTTCTTCCAAAAGACGAAGATACATGTCAAAACCGACTGAGTAAACGTCGCCTGACTGGTCTTTTCCAAGCAGGTTTCCGGCGCCTCGAATTTCCATATCCTTCATCGCAATCTTAAAGCCTGAACCAAGTTCCGTAAAATCGGAAATAGCCTGGAGTCGTTTCATCGCAATTTCTGTTAGCGCGCATTTTTCAGGATAAAACAGATATGCATAGGCCTTTCTGTCACTTCGGCCGACTCTTCCTCGTAGCTGATAAAGCTGAGAAACACCGTACATGTTGGCCTTATCGATTATGATAGTGTTTACGTTTGGAATATCAATTCCGTTTTCGATGATTGTAGTTGAAACAAGCACATGAAAACCGCCCATCTTGAAACGACGGAAAATGTCGTCCAGTTCCGTGGCACTCATCTGACCGTGGGCAATATCGATGGTAAGTTCCGGCATCAATCGTTCAAGCTTAAGACGCACTTCATCAAGTGATTCGACGCGGTTATGAAGGAAAAAGACCTGACCGCCCCTTTCAATTTCACGTCGGATGGCTCGCACGATTTTTTCATCGCTGTATTCGTCAACGACCGTCTCTATCGGCTTACGGCTCTGTGGAGGCGTCGTCAAAAGGCTCATGTCGCGGATTTTGAGCATGCTCATATGAAGGGTTCTAGGAATCGGAGTTGCGCTCATTGCAAGATAATCAACGCTGGCACGTAAATCCTTGAGGCGGTCCTTATCCTTGACGCCGAAACGCTGTTCTTCATCAATTATGACAAGTCCAAGGTCTTTAAAAACGACGTCCTTTTGAATGATTCTGTGAGTTCCGACAAGAATATCAATTTTTCCGGCCTTCAGATCCTCGAGAATCTTATTCTGGTCTCCCTTGCTTACAAATCTGGACATATGCGCGATATGAACCGGGAAATTTTCAAACCGTTCCTTGCAGGTTTCGTAATGCTGTTCTGCAAGAATGGTCGTAGGTGCAAGGAAAGCAACCTGTTTTCCACCCATGACAGCCTTAAAGGCAGCCCGCATCGCAAGCTCGGTTTTGCCGTAGCCTACATCGCCGCACAAGAGACGGTCCATCGGAACAGGTTTTTCCATATCCGCCTTGATTTCTTCGTTTACGGTTATCTGATCCTGTGTTTCGGTATATGGAAAAGCCGCCTCAAAGGCAAGCTGAAGTTCATTGTCTTTCGGGAAGGCAAAACCGACCGCAATTTTTCGCTTTGAATAGATTCCGATAAGCTTTTGCGCCAGTTCCTCGACAGACTGCCTTACACGGTTCTTTCGGTTTTCCCATGCCTTTGAGCCAAGACGGTCAAGACGAGGGTTATCACCTTCGTTTCCGATGTAGCGCTGAACAAGGTTTACCTGCTCAATCGGGATGAAGACTGTTTCTTCATCAGCATATTCAAGCTTGATGTAATCGCGCTCGTGTCCCATCGCCTTGACCCGGTCGATGCCCTTGAACTTACCGATACCGTAGTTTACGTGAACGACATAATCGCCCGGATTCAGTTCTACAAAGGTGTCGATTACCGAACTTTTGGCATGCTTTACGGATTTTGGAGCTCGTTTTCTTCGACCGAAAATTTCGTTCTCGGAAATGACCATGACTTTTTCATCAGGAATTCCAAAACCGCTTGAAATAGGCAGCGGCAGGATTTCAACAGGAGACTCCTGAAGAATTTCCTTTACGCGCAAGGCCTGATTGTCGCTTTCGGCAAAAATGAAGATTTTCCAGTCGTTTGAATGCAAATCATCGACAGTTTCTCGTAAATAATTGATGTTCCCGAAAAAACTTCGCCCGTTTTCTACGTTAAGCGAATACGAAGTGCTTTCCTCGGATATTTCTTCATGAAGAGAGGTTAAAAAAATACTTTTTTGATGGATTTTCTGGACCTGATCAAATTTCAAAAGCAAGAATGATGGCGGAAGAACAGAGCGGCTCTCCCCATTTTTTATGTCGGTCTGAATTTTTCTGTAAAGTCCAAGATATTCTCGTTCAAGGTTTTCCTGAGCATTTTTGAGTCTGTCGTAATCACAAAAAAAGATGCTCGTGTTTTCATCGACATAATCGAGGACGCAATTTTTTTCAAAAAGTATAGGATATAAAAATTCTTCGCCGTCGACGTGACCGAAAGAAGCAAGGTCTTCGAAATATGGCGTAAAATCAAATTCCTTAAGAGAAGATTCTTTTTCGATGTTTGATTTGAGCTTTTCAATCAATTCATCAGTCCAAAGAACTTCCTTCATCGGGAAAATCAAAAGAGAATCAAATTCTTCAATTGTACTTTGAGTTTCCGTGTCAAAAGAGCGTATTTTTTCAATCTGATCAAAATCAAAAACGATTCTGTATGCAACGTCCTGTCCACTCATGTAGATATCGAGGACTTCACCACGAAGCGTATATTCGCCGCGCATTGTTACGCGTGGAACCCGCATATAGCCGAGGGACGTAAGTTTTTCGGAAATCTTTATCGGGTCGAACGACTCGCCTTTTCGAACAGTAAATGAAAGCGAATCAATATAGGCGCGCGG
>JAILRX010000261.1 GCA_024697985.1 Treponemataceae bacterium
GACAGAAAATGAACCCTGCGTCAAGGTTCCAGTTTTATCAAAAACGCAGACTTTCGCCTTTGAAAGGGCTTCCAGATAGTTTGAACCTTTTACAAGGATTCCACGTCTTGCACTTTCACCGATTCCGACAAAGAAACTGAGAGGAACTGAAATCACAAGTGCACAAGGACAAGACACGACAAGGAAAATCAGGGCACGATGAATCCAGTTTTTCCAGATTTCAAGAGCCACAACTTCAGCACCGCCAAGACCGAGTCCGGTAAACATCTGAACGAGGGACGGAATGACAGCCAGTACCAGGGCAAAGCCTACTACACAAGGCGTATAAACCCGGGCAAACTTGGTGATAAAATTTTCAGAGCGCGATTTTTTGCTTTCAGACTTTTCGACGAGTTCCAGAATTTTAGCAACGGCTGAATCCTTGTATGCCTTTGTAGTCTTTATGCAAATCAGAGAATTCAAGTTGATTGAACCTGAATAGACTTCGCACTGAGCTGTAACTTCCTGTGGCAAAGATTCGCCTGTCAGGGCAGAAGTATCCAAAGCAGAATTTCCTTCCACGATGACACCGTCAAGCGGGATTCTTTCGCCAGGCTTTACATAAATCAATGTTCCGATTTCAACTGATTCTGGACTTACCTGTTTGAATTCACCATTTTCTTTTATAGTGGCAAATTCCGGAGTGATGTCCATCAACTTTGTTATTGAATCGCGTGTTTTTTCAGAAGCATAGTCGCTGAAAAATTCCCCAACCTGATAAAAAATCATTACGAAAGTTGCTTCCGGATATTCTCCGATGGCAAGGGCACCGACAGTCGCAATAGCCATCAAAAACTCTTCGTCCAAAAGTTCACCGTGGCAAATATTTTTTATAGCTCCCCAGAGGATGTCGTATCCTGTAATCAAAAAAGGCACAAGATAGCAGGCAAGCTCGATGTAAAAAGGAAGCTCGAATGAAAAAGGCACCTTGATATAGCCCGTAAAAAGCATGATAAGGACAAGTAATACGGCCGAAATTCCAAGCCGCCAAAAAAGAACCTTGTGGTTTTCCTCGTGATCGTGATGGCAGTGTCCGCACGAACAGCCGCCGTGGTGTTCGTGGTGGTGCTCATGCTCGTGATGATGTTCGTGGCAGCCGCATTCTTCATCGTTGCAGCAACAATCATCGTCGTGATGATGAAAATCTATGTTAAAGACTTCTTTCATTTGAATACTCCTGAAGTGTTTTTTTGAACATCTGAACAAATGTTCATATATTCTCATATTACTTCTTTACATCATGCTTGTCAACAAAAATGTTGCGAATTCATATTTTTAGAATTAGACTGAAAGAACCTAATATAGAAATTATTCTTGGAGGATAAGATTTTATGAAACAGACTATACTTAATATTTTGAAGTGGATCGGAATCATCCTTGCCGCAATCGTTGGCTGTATGATTCTTTTAATCCTCGTGCTCACAATTTTTGAATTCAGACCAAAAGCTACTCAGGATATTGCATTAAAAGGAAACGGAACAAAAGCCATCGAGCAGAATCAGCCTCTTTCCATTGCTACCTGGAACGTAGGTTACGGAGCTTTGGGTGATAACGCCGACTTTTTCATGGACGGCGGCACGATGGTAAACACAGCAAGCAAAAACCGCGTAAAGCAGAACGTTTCCGACATCAGTGCAAAACTCAAGGAATTCAATCCTGATTTCATCTTCATGCAGGAAGTTGATACGAAGGCAAAACGATCTCACCGAATCAACGAAGTAAAAAGTTTCGCACAGGATTTTTCTGACTATCAGAATTCATTCGCATACAACTTCAGAGTTATCTGGAGTCCGGTACCAGGCTTGATTTATGCCCCACTCCCAGGAATTTTCATGGGAAATGCCGCAACTATGGGAAAAGTAAACTGCGGAATCATGACACTTTCAAAGGCTGATGCAAATTCATCAACTCGAATCCAGCTTCCATGTCCTTTCACATGGCCGCTCAGAGTCGTCAACCTCAAGCGATGTCTTATGGTAAACAGAATCCCTGTTGCAAACACTGACAAGGAACTCGTTTTGGTAAACCTTCACCTTGAAGCTTATGATTCAGGAGAAGGAAAAATTGCACAGACAAGAATGCTTCGAGAAATCTTCGACAGCGAAGTTGCAAAAGGAAACTACGTAATTGCCGGAGGAGACTTCAATCAGACTTTCAGCAATGTTGATAAGAACGCATATCCAGTTTTGGAAGGAAAATGGGCACCTGGAATCATCGATGTAAGCGACTTCAGTGAAGGCACACAGTTTGCAATGGATTCTTCAAATCCTAGCTGCCGATCCCTCGATCAGGTTCTGGCAGGAGCTGACCTCGAAAACTTCCAGTTCTACATTATTGATGGATTTATCGTTTCACCAAACGTAAAGATCAATTCTGTAAAGACAAACAACATGGGCTTTGTTTCAACAGACCACAATCCGGTTGTAATGAACTTTACGTTGAAATAAAACTCAATTAAAACTGCATTGCAAAATCAATGCCCAAAGGCGAAAGACGAAGACTGAGATTCTCGGCAACTTCGATTTCGCCTTTTTTTGTCTTCGGATTCTGCGAGGAAGATGCAATCAAGGCGTGAATAAAAGGCACGACAAAACCGCATGCTGTTCCGATTGCTGCCCCCGCGATTACGTCCGTAGCAAAGTGGCTTCCGCTTGAAATCCTGAAAGCAGCAGTTGCAGCGGCTAAGGCATACGAACCAAAACCTACAGCATAGCGCCAAGGAGACGACGGGAAATATTTGCAGAAAACATAGGTTGAAAAAGCCGCGCCTGTAAATGCGTAAGTCGTGTGTCCGCTCGGGAACGAAAGGTTCCATTTTCCTTCAATCACATCATCATAAGGATAATCATCAAAATACATATAAGGCCGTGTCCTTGCGACAGTCAGTTTCAAAAGTTCCTTTATTCCAAAGGCCCAAGTCAAGCTTTCTGCATACATGATGCCAATGGTAAACCATTCTTCCATCGGTGCTGCGAAAAGAACGGCAGGGAAAACCATACTCGCAGCAGCAAAAAAATCTGAAGTGATGTCGAAGGCCCGGTTGTAAGCGCACATCATGGAGCGGTCAAAGGCGTTGACGGACTGAATGTCGAGAGCCTGAGAAGTCCACTCGATGCGGTTAAGTTTTACGACCTTATCAAGGATGATGTCGGTGATGTCCAGCGAAAGGGATGCGCCAAAAATTATGGAATCGGCAACCCAGGAAAGGGCGAAATATTCCCCGCTTCCGGAAAGAAACGACGAGGTTGATTTTTCCGCGGCAACTGAATTTTCTGCGGCTAAGTTTTCTGCGGCTAAGTTTTCCGCGGCTAAGTTTTCCGCGGCGCTCAGAGTGCAGACCAGCAAGCTTATCGCCATCAATATCATTAAGATTTTTTTTGTCTTCATAATTTCTCCTTTTATAACTGACGCCAATTTTAGTCGCGCTTTACCTGCCGCCCAAAAGTTTTCCGATCATATCTTTTCGGCCGATCTGCTCCAGCGCCTCGATTACCAGCTTTCGGTTCTCCGGCCGGTTGAACTGCAAAAGCGCCCTCTGAAGGCGCCTTTCGTGCGCCCCCTTGGCCACGTGGATTTTTTTCATCGTCCGCGGATCAAGTTCCGTGTAATACATGGCAGTCGAAAGACTTCCCGGCGTCGGGTAAAAATCCTGCACCTGATCAGGCACAAAACCTGTTTTTTTAAGATAAAGCGCCTGTTCCAGAGCATCATTCAAATCAGCCCCTGGATGAGCGGCTATCAGATAAGGCACAAGATACTGCTTTTTATTCAGCTTGCGGTTGATATCAGCATATTCAGCCGTGAACTTTTCGTAAACCTCGTGAGTGCTTTTCCTCATGTAATCCAAAACCTTGTCGCTCACATGTTCAGGAGCAACCTTGAGCTGCCCCGAAATGTGATGCGCACAAAGGTCGTTAAAGAAAGTCTTGTTTTTATCCATTATCAGATAGTCAAACCTGATGCCGCTTCGGATAAAGACCTTTTTTACGTTGGGGATTTTTCTAAGTTTTCCCAAAAGCGCAACGTAATCGCTGTGGTCAACCTTGAGGTTGGGACA
>JAILRX010000081.1 GCA_024697985.1 Treponemataceae bacterium
CAAAGTTTTCATCGAGGCTTACCCAGAGGGCAGGAACGATACCCTTATCAGTTTTTGTAACGCCATCAGTGTTGCCAGGGTTTCCGTTTTCCTTGACGTAATAGAAGTTCTGCTTGTCATTATCCTTTTTAGGAGTTCTAAGAAGGTAATGTGCATAACCGCTTTGAGTATAGGCTCCGCAGTCAGCTGCATAGTCAGATCGGTACTTTCGTTTTACGCCATCATTTCCTGTCTGATTTGTGCTGAATCCGTAATCAGAATTTGTTGCTTCTTCAAGGCTCAAAAGGAAGATCTTATCTTCGGTGTCAGGACAGAATCGGGTAATCTGTTTTGTCGTTGCCCATTCGCTTCCAAGTGGAATTACACCGCTTGTAATGTCGTTCTTGACTGTCGAGCGGATAATCTTGAGCTGAGCATTCGATGTAAAGGCTTTCTGCAGGAATCCGACTCCAGAGTAATTATAGGCCGCAGTATTCGAAGCTCCTCTGTGGTATGCAGATGCATCGATACCGTTAAGGTAAGCACGAATCGTACTGTGGTCATACGAGTTAGGATACATCATCGTTCCCTGACCATAGGCATAGAAGTTGTGCCATGAACTGTTGAAGCGGTCCTGTTCTGCGCCCATAATATCAAGTGCGTTGTAAGTTTTTGTCTCACGTCCTGAGTAACGCCTTACATAAGGGTCGTTTGAAGAAACGCTGTTTGTCCAGTAGAACGGAACGCCTGAATCAAGACAGTATTCACTGAAAAGGAGGGCTTTATTGTTTTCAGTCTTGAGTGCGCGCCAAACAATCGGTTCAACCCTGAAGTAGTTGCTTCCGTGTGCCGCATAATAGTTGCCGTCTGTACCGATGTAATAGCCGCACCAAGGAGCTGTTCCTTCAGAAAGGTCAACGTTATCACCCTTTTTCTGCTGAGGATAGTCACCGAATTTATAGAAGGTTCCGCTTGAGGTCGGGTCTTTGTCGCCGTCGCTTGTATGGGCTCTTCTTTCATCACCGGTGATTATTACAGGACTTTCTGTAAACTGATAGCTTGCCTTGTGGATGAGCTGTTCAACTTCAGCTTCCATTCCCTGATAGCTGATGTAAAGGGTCTGATTTGCACCTGAAAGGGATGCAAAGTTTGTCCTATATTCTGATGGAGAAATCACAGTCTGATTTCGGTTGGCATCAAAGTGGGTTACGATAAGTCCAGAAGGATCGAAGTCCTGGCCAGGGGCATAGTATTTAGTATTGAGGCTTCCTGTAACTCTGAGGGTATCAACATAGCCGTTAAGACTTACCCAACAAGCTGGAACGATACCTTTATCAGTTTTTGAAGGATCTTCATGTCCGTAGTTACCGTCATCAATGTGACCTTCCCTGCAATAACGAACCTGATCACCTTCATAATGAACCATTCCGTACCATGCATCAACTTGGGAGCGGATCCACCAGTGGACCATACCATTGCTTGCATATGCTCTTCCGTCAGTATAATCTGTCCTGTATCGAAGTCGTGCGTTATCCTCTGCATCACGACCTCTTGGATTAAAACCATAATCCGGATCTGTTACTTCCCAAGCACTCAAAAGGAAGATTTTATCGTGAGTATCATTTCCTATGTATTTCGAATTAACTCCGTTTGGTTCACCTTGGTGGGATTTATTTGACTCGTTATCATTTTTTACCAGAGTCCTGTAAATAAGACCACGTGCATCGCTGGTAAATGCCTTATCCAAAAATCCTCGACCAGTAAAGTTTTCAGTATTGTAGTTTGCTCCATTCAAGCCGTTCAAATATGCGCGAACTGTACTGTATTCATAGTTTGTAGCGTAAATAGTCTGCCCATTTATAGTACGGCGATTCTTGTTTTCATACCATTTGATTCCAGATTCAAGACAGTGTTCTGCAACAAGGAAGGCTTTTCCAATCGTCTGATAATTATCAGCACTTCCAACTTTTGTGTTAAGAGCACGCCAAATGATAGGTTCAACCTTGAAATACTTTGAATTATACAAAACATAGTATTTTCCGTCTGAACCGATGTAATATCCGTTAGATGCAGTTCCAGGAGAAACAGAAACATCATCTGCCTTTCTAGTCTGTGGATAATCACCGAATTCGTAGAAAACGGCTGGAATTTCGCTTGTTCCAGGAAAGGCCCATGAAGTGTGGTCTGAAAGACGCGGTTCTTCTGTAAAACTATAGTTTGATCTGTGGATTGGAGTTTCCATATCTCCTGTAAAACCTCGGAAACTGAAGCTTACAGTCTGGTTACAACCCATAAGGTTTGAAAAGTTTGTTTGGTAGTAACCATGGGCTACTTCAAAAGATGTTCCGTTGCTTCCGTCGCAGTAAACCGTAATTCCGTCGCTGACAAATTCAGTTTCATCAGCTTCGTAATATTGTTTTGAAGGAGTTCCCGCTATTCGAAGGTGATATTCAACCCTGTCGTAGAGGCTGTAAGAAGCGTTTGAAATTGTTGATGACGAGGTTCTTCCCGGCATGATGATTACGCTTTCTGGAACTGTCGCAATCAAAGCTCCGTTTATGTCGTAAAGATAAAAGATAACGAACTGGGCTCTGCCGCTGTAAAAGGCTGATGCGTTGTAAGTTACGGTTGCAGGCGTCGTCGAATTATCAATTTCAAGATTCATAGCTTCGGCAAGGTCGCATTCATCAGCATCGGCCATAGGGATTGAAGAAGATCCGGCTTTTACAGAATGAACGCCTGAAGCAGGCAATTCGAGCGTAACGTTTGCCTGAGATGAGTATCCTTCACTTACTGCCATATTGAAGGTGAGCTGGTTTCCAGGTCCGCGCAGGCTGATGTTGCTTATCGAGCCTGAAAAAGCTTCAACACCCAAAATGTAGGCTTTCAACGAGAAGGAATATGTTCCCGGGTTGATGAAAAACGACTGATTCATGTTTGAATAGGATACGCCGGTGAAGAGCGTTGTTGTCGTGCCTGATGAATCTGTCACTGTAAGCGTATATGTGTATTCTGATGAGTTAAAGTTAAAGCCTGTTGCAAGCGCCGATCTTGGCTGTACTATCGACACGGAAAATTGTGCAGGCTGTGAAAAATTGATTAGCGGAGCACATGAAAAAAGCATTACTGAAGCTAAAAATATAAATGATAAAAATGATGAAATTTTCAATGATTTATTTTTCATTTTTTACCTCCAATTTTATAAAGGGCTCCCAGTCTGAAACCAAGGTAATGAATTAAATTTTCCTGTTCAGCACTGAAAAGATAGGTCGGCGTAAGTTCAAATTCAAGATTTCCGTTAAGAATCTTTTCGTGAGAATAACGGACGCCCACTCCAATCTGGATGAGCTGATCGACATAGACTCCAGAAAAGCTTCCTGAACTTGAATAGCCTTCGCTGATTTTAGGAAAATAAACCAAAAGTCCATAATCAAATTCGGGGCTGAGCACGAATCCGCTTTTTCCAAACGTAATTCTGAAAAAACATCCGACATCAAATTTAAGGTTCATCATAAAACTAAGTCGTTCATCAGTAATGATGTTGTCGTTTATGCCAAAGTGTACGGCAGGTCCGATTTCGAAAACCTTAAGGAAAGGAAATCCAAGTTCGTATTCGGCTCCTCCGCCAATGCTGCAGAAAACAAACTGATGGAGAGGTCCGAGTACAGGCTCATAGGAAACATAGCCGCCGACTCGGTGAGAAAGATTAAGCGCAGGTCGTTCTTTTGGCTGTCCCTGCTCACCCTGCTGAGCGAACAAAGGCATCGTGCTCAAAGCTGCGATTACTCCCAGAATCAGGAGGTTCTTTGAAATAATTTTCATATCCTGCCTCCTGATTACTCTACAGTTACAGCTCTTCGCTGCGTATAGGTTGCAAATTGGTTCGAAGCAACAACATAAATCGAGTATGTTCCTGCACTTAAATTTGTAAGGTTGAGCGTGCTTGCCGTAACGTTCGAACGGTTTCCGTTTACATACCATTTGTAGGTCGTAAGAGTTGCGTTCGGGTGCGTACAGACTGCCGTAACGTTATTTCCGTTTACAGTAACTGTAAGAACGATGTCGTTTACACCAGGGTTGACCACGCTAGGTGTAGGTGAAGCCATCTGTGGATATCGTACGTTTACTACGCTGGTAGCTTCCGGTACGACAATTACGTTTGTTACTTCTGGCGTACAGTATCCTTCGACTTCTTCCTGATCTGCTACGGCAATTGCCGTTGTTGAACCGACTGCAGCTTTTGTGCTTGTTCTACGATCCTGATCTTCTACCCAGTTTGAAACTCCTGAAACGATGTTTTCAAAATAGTATCTGACGGTGTAGAGGGCTTCTGTCTGAGTCCACTGTGCAATGTAGTTTTCGTTTGCTGATGGGAAAGTTGTTGCCGGTGTAGATGACCAGCTTGCGAAAACCCATGTTTTTGAAGCGGTTAGTTTTGAAACATCAGATCCACTGTAACTTGTTGCAACAGTATCTCCGAAGTATCCGCTTACGAGTTTTGAAGTAGACTCGTCGCTGAATTTTCCGTATTCAGTTCCGCCATTAACTGCTGAATCTGAATCAGACTTGTAGGTGAGCGTAATAGCATTTCGATGATAGTAAACATTGATGATATTGCTTTCAGGATTTGTCGTGATTAAAAGAGGTTCTCTGTCGATTGCCGTAAAGCCTGTTACAGAAGGTTCATCAATTGAAATGCTCTGTCCGATTTCTGCAGTATCATCATAATGATCTGTCAAAGTGAAGTTTCCTGGAGTAACCGAATGGGTTTCAAGGTAATGGTTGCCGCTTCCGAGGTTGGCATTTTCATACCAGAACTGAACCGTATAGAGCGCCGCGTTCTGTGACCACTGTGCCGTATATGAAACGTTGCTTTCAGGATACTGTCGTGGATTTGAACCTGTTGATGTTCCGTTATTCCATCCGACGAATGTGTATTCGTCTTTTGAAATGGCAAGTTTTGCAGTATCAGCTGCAGAAAGGCTTGCTCCGATTTTGCCGGTAAGCTGTCGGCTTTCCGTAGAACTGTCGTCCGTCCAAGTTCCGCCGTTTGACGCAAAACTCAGAGTTACGCTTGCTTTTTCGTAGCGGATTTCCAGAACTGAACTGCCATCAGCCTTTATGACAGTGTCACCTGAGACTACAGGTTCGTTGTAAAGGGCAACGGCATTTGCTTCATAGGTAATTTGAGTTCCAGGTCGTCCAGAATCAGTATATGACTGCGTTGTATTTTCTATATAAGTAGAAGGGGAGGTAGAAACATCCTCATAGAAATACTTGACTGTGTAATTAGCCGATGATGTAACCCAGCGTGCATAAAAAGTCACATTGCTTTCAGGAAATGAGGCTGGAAGCTGGCTGGCTGCCAATTCTCCGGTTCGAGAAAGTCCCCATCCATAAAAGAAATAGGAGTTTGAGAAAGTCATGTTGGAATCATCCGGCGTCACGTTCGATGTCGGCGTTCCGAATTTTTTTGTTACCGTATAAACGGAATGATCGGCACCTTCAATGTTCCAGAGCGCATTGTTAGGGCTTTCTGAAATATCAAAAGTGAGTGTGATGAGATTTCTGGTGTAAATCAGTTTTAGAACTGTTGTGCCAGATGTATTTTGTCCAACTTCTCGTGAACTGTAGGTAAAGCCCGGTAAGGTTTCTGCTGTATAATCTTGTGGTGTAGAATTTTGAACACGAACTGCTGTTTTGATAGGATTTGAATAATCGGTTGCAGAGGAATTTAATCCATCAGCATAATATTCAACCAAAAAACCGTTGGCGGCCTGCGATCCAGTGGAATCGTCTTTAATCAGACCGGCGATATCTTCAATCATAGGTGAACATGTAAGAAAAGCAAAAGGAAGAAGCCCAATGATTAAGATATTAATTAATACCTTTAATTTATTTTGCTTCATAGAGACAATTTTAAGACTCGAAAATTATGCCGTCAACTTTAAAGCGTGAGACAATTGTAATTTTTTTAAGAGGACTCTTAGTTTTTAGTCCAAATCAGGGTTCTGGAAGAAAGTTTTGGTGCTGTTATCCAGAATGATGATTTTTTCGCCGTCCAGTTCACCTACGACGTCGTAGTCGCCCCAAACTTCCGTTCGCTTGTAGCTCTGACAGTGAGGACCTGTCGTGTCCCTGGTGTCTGCTGCGGCTCCCGTCATATGGGCTATCAATCCTGTCGTATCGTAGATTTCTTCACCATAAGTTTCATTAGTAATTTTTCAGGATGTTGCAGACGATATTTGCGCTGATTTTAGCGGCAGTTTCCCTGTTGAAGGAGTAATCAACTGAAACATTTTCATCTGCATTGTCCGAGATGCT
>JAILRX010000099.1 GCA_024697985.1 Treponemataceae bacterium
TAATATACCCAACATTTAAATGCTGTCAATATAATTATAGATTTGAAAACAAAAAACAAATCAATTTTTGTGCTATAATTTCGTCATGGATTTTGGAAATATTCTTGAACAATGGGAATCGACAACCGGAAAAAATTCCGGTGGGAAATCGAGCGACAACAAAAAGGCTGTCAAATCCGGCAAAAAGGCAAACGCCGACTGGATAGAAAAGGCTTCGACAAATCATGGTCCGGCTAAAAGCCAGTCAAATAAATCTTCCTTTCACGACGCTATGGAAAAATGGCTTGATGCCAACGGAACCCAGGACAAGGACAAAAACGCAAAGGAAAAAGCTCAGCGTCGTGCTGAAAAAGCCACGAACTACGCCATTCTTCCGGTTGACGAAACACTCGACCTTCACGGTCTTACTCAGGACGAAGCCGAAAAGGCCCTGGACACATTCATTTACAACGCAAAACGGCACGGATGCCGCAAGGTCCTAATCATCCACGGAAAAGGAATACACTCCCCGGACGGAAATGCAGTTCTTGCACGACTTGTCCAGAATTTCATCGAGCGAGACAAAAGATGTGGAGCCTCAGGCCATCCGACAAACAGGGACGGAGCCACGGGCGCAACCTGGGTCATAATCAAATAACAGCTAAAATTTCGTGCCAAAGGCCCAGTTTTATGCTACAATAAAATCATGACAAACGAAGAATGCATGCAGCGCGCAATCGAACTTTCAGAACAGAACATTAAAGACGGAGGTGGACCTTTTGCAGCCGTAATCGTTAAAGACGGACAGATAATAGCAGAAGGTGCAAACCGCGTAACTGCAGAAAACGATCCTACGGCGCACGCAGAAGTCACCGCCATCAGAAACGCCGCCAAAAAGCTCGGAACCTTTCATCTGGACGGATGCCAGATTTTCACGAGCTGCGAACCTTGCCCGATGTGTCTTGGAGCCAGCTACTGGGCGCACATCAGCAAAATCTATTATGGAAACAGCCGTGAGGATGCCCGCAACATCGGATTTGACGATGCGTTTATATATGAAGAAATTCCTCTCCCAAGGGAACAGCGTTCAATTCCGATGGAAAATCTCTTGCACGAGCAGGCTCAAAAATGCTTCAAGTTATGGCTGACAAAGCCTGATAAGGCAACCTATTAAATTTGGAATCAGAAAATACATCTAAATAAATTTTTACACGGAGAAAAATTATGCAAATTTCAGAATCAATCAAATACGTTGGAGTTGATGACACAAAACTCGACCTTTTCGAAGGACAGTTCATCCTGCCGGCAGGAATGGCCTACAATTCGTACCTCATCATGGACGAAAAAATCGCCGTTATGGATTCAGTTGACGGTCACTTTGGAGATGAATGGATTTCCAACCTCAAGGCCGCCCTTGACGGCAAAAAACCTGATTACCTTGTAGTTCAGCACATGGAAATGGACCACAGCGCAAACATCAAGCGCTTCACAGAAGAATTTCCAGAAGCAAAAATCGTCGCTTCGAAAATGGCCTTCATCATAATGAAAAACCTTTTCGAAACTGATTTCCCGGACAAGCAGATTGTCGTTACAGATGGAAGCAAGCTCGAACTTGGAAAGCACGTCCTCAATTTCGTAACTGCACCTAACGTTCACTGGCCGGAAGTCATCATGACCTACGAATCAACTGAAAAAGTCCTGTTCTCCGCTGATGCATTCGGAAAATTCGGAACCTTCGAATACGATGATCCTGAAGGATGGGAATGTGAAGCACGACGCTATTATTTTGGAATCGTTGGAAAGTTCGGTGAGTCCGTACAGGCTCTTCTCAAAAAAATTGCTTCTTTTGAAATCAGCACCATCTGTCCTTTGCACGGCCCTGTTTTGAACGAAAACATCAGCCACTACATCAATCTCTACGACATCTGGTCATCATACAGAGTTGAAACTGATGGAGTTTTCATCGCATACACATCAGTTTATGGAAACACAAAAAAGGCTGCCGAAAAACTTGCTGAACTTTTGAAGGCAAAAGGCTGTCCTAAGGTTTCAATCGCAGATCTTGCCCGCGAAGACATGGCAGAATGCGTAGAAGATGCCTTCCGATACGGAAAAATCGTTCTTGCAACGACCACCTACAACGGCGACATCTTCCCTTTCATGAAGGACTTCATCCATCACCTGAAGGACAAGAACTACCAGAACCGAAAAATCGGTCTCATCGAAAACGGAAGCTGGGGACCTCAGGCCGCAAAAGTAATGACATCAATGTTCGAAGGAAGCAAGGACATCACTTTCTGCGAAAACAAGGTCACAATCAAGACTGCCGTAAAAGCAGACACACTCGCACAGCTTGAAAAACTCGCCGACGAGCTTGCAAAATAAACACGCAAAATAAAAAAGACCACAAAAAAGGACCCGTCCAACGAACGGGTCCTTCAAGGGACAAGAATAACAACGTTATCCTTTATCAGAAAATGAAACATCAAAACTCTATATATTAGGCGAACTACCCTTTATATACTAAATTAATTAAGCGCTGATCTTTTTACCGAATTCGGCACACTCGCCTTCACCCGCAGCGTCTGGTGTAAGGTTGATTTTAAGGCTGTCGGCAACAAGGTTTGCGCCACCAGCTTTTACGCGGTCTTCCCAAGAAGTAAGCCATTCGCCTTCTCCCCAGTCATACGAACCGAAAAGTGCAATGTTTTTTCCAGAAATACTTCCTTCAATTGATGAGAAGAATGGTTCCATGTAACTTTCTTCCAAAACTTCGCATCCCATTGCAGGACTTCCCAAAGCGATTACATCGTAACCTTCAATTGATGGTGTGTTTTCAGAAAGGTTTACCAAATCGGCCTGATTTCCGGCTTCTTCAACACCCTTCTTGATTGACTGAGCCATCAGCTCTGTATTTCCAGTTGTACTTGCATAAGCAATCAAAATCTTTTTCATAAAATCACTCCTAACTTTTTTTTATGCCTGGCGACAAAGCTGTCTCAATGAAAATCCGTTCTTGAATTTTGCAAGACATCGCTTTTCGCACTCGCAATATTTTTGACATAACTCAAGAGAGTACTGCTCGTCGCCGTAAACTTTCCAGCGACAGGCACACTTGAAATTACATCCATTGTTTTCAATAAATCCCCTCACATCCGAAATCGGATAGCCCAAGAACACGCCAATTTCATGCGGCACCGAATCAATTTCCAAAAATCTTTGCTGCAACTCATCGATTACCGCATTCAGTCCGAAGGCCACCGGATAACCAAGCCCATCAATAAAACTGTACTCTTCATCCTGAAAAATATGATTTTCAAGATTCGACTTGTTGTAAACAAAAACCAGAACCCTTGAATTCCTCAAGAATTTGATCCGCCTGAAATAAATCCCTTCTGAATTCAAAAGTTGATTGAACACGCTGATTTTTCTATCAGCCTCTTCACAGCTTTCACAAGTCAACGTGACAAGGTTCGAAGGTTTTATTCCTGCAAGAGTTGCCGAACAGTGCCTAACGATTAGTTCATCATACGACATTTTTCAGCAGCCTCCCGATGCTTTGTTTTTTAATGTTTAACATGGCAGTTTTTTTTACTGCGAGTTAGCATTAACTAACTTACATTAGTTAGCATACACTAACTAAATATTTTGTGCAAGTACTTTTGAAAAAATTTTTCACTTTTTTTAAAAAATCTGAATTTTCTTAGAATTTTTTTCTTCTTGAGATAAATCAAACCTCGATATAAAATTAATTCAGTTTTTTCTATAATTATTGGGAGGAAAAAATGAACAAAGCAGGAAAAATAATCGGAATAACCCTCGGTTCCATAGTCGGAGCAATTGTAGGAATTTTAGTTCTTTTAGTTTTGGTTATTACAATTGGCGCACACATCAAATATGCAGAATTCTATAAACTTACAGATAATGTCGCAAAGAATCCCGGACTCTTTGACAATTACATTCCGCAGGGACTCACATTCAATGATGATGAGAACTATTTCGCAACCTGCGGCTACATGAAAGACCATAGTCAAAGCCGAATCTACACAGTTGATAAGAAAACCAAAAAGCAGCACATGTATCTTTTGACAAGCAACGGCGAACCTTTTTTGGGACACACAGGCGGACTTCAGTACACTAATGGAAATTTCTATCTTGCAAGCGAAGGTGAAGGCGTTTTCAGATTTTCAGCTTCAAAACTTGACGGTTCCAAAACACTTGAAATTGGACCTGCAATAAAAGTCAACAGCAACAGTTCCTTCATTTTTTCTGATGATGAATATATTTACGTCGGCGAATTCGCGCGAGTTCCGGCATATCCTTGCGACCATCCATTTTCGTTTAACGGAATTGAACATACAGCCATCATGACAAAATACAAAATTGATGATTTTGAAAATCCAGTTGAAATTTATTCAATTCCAGATGAAGTACAGGGATTGGCCAGAACAGAAAACGGCTCAATGTTCCTGTCTCGTTCTTGGGGACTCAGTTTTGCATCCTACGATTTTTACAAAACTTCTCAGATCGTAAAGACTGATGAAACAATGGATGGTGCACCAGTTTACTTCTTGACCGAACCATCTAAAAAAATCAATTCAATCTATTTCGCTGAAGATCTGGATATTGTTGATGGAAAATTCATTTCACTGACAGAAGGCGCAAGCAACAAATACTACATTGGAAAATTCGCTTTCGATTATAAGATTTTCAGTTTTGATATTGATGAATTAGAAAAATAATTAAGCAGGACTTTATGAGCGATATTTTTACCAGGAATTTTTTTGCAAAACAGGACTACACGGCAACTCAAAACACCATTGCAGGAACATTGGACATCCAAAATCTTCTGGAACTTGCAGGCATCAATGATACTGATGCACCTTTGCAGGGAAAAGCTTTGGCAAAGAAAGCCTGTATCGGTTCAGGCGGATGGCAGTCGTGGTCGCCGTGCTTCGAAACGCACCCGGGGCAAAAACAGCTTTCGGGCGGCAACTGTATTTTACGTCCAATGAAGGTCCTGATTGATTTTCCGGAAACTAAAAACCGCTCTTCAAAAAACTTGATTTTATGTCCGTTCACCTGCTATCTCAGGCTGGACGACTTCTATCTTGTCATCGTAAGTTTAGCTACGGTTAAACAGACGGAGTTGTTGCCGCCCGTACAATTCGTCCTTAACAGGAGCAGGGCACAAATCGAAATAGAGCTTGCCGACACCGGAAAAGTCTGGAAAGACGGCGACCTGCAATCTGAAATAGCCTTTTTCACCGCAGATTCTTATTTTGAAGCAAAGGAAAGCCTCAAATCAATATTTGACTGCGGACAGTTTGCCCAGATTGATTTTCTTGGCAAAAAGGCTCTTGGATGGGAAAGCTGGTACAATCATTACACGCAGATAGATGAAAAAATAATCATGGACGACTTGAACGCCCTTGCAGAAAAGGAAACGGTTCTGAGTCTTCTAAAAGGTGCGGGCACGACTCAGGCTGGCGCGGGCATGACTCAGACTGGTGCGGGCGCAGTTCCTGTCGTGTTCCAGATCGACGACGGATGGGAAAGCTCTGTCGGTGACTGGTCAATCCACCAGAAAAAATTTCCGGGCGGATTAAAATCGCTTGCAGGACAAATCGAAGAAAAAGGCTTTGTACCTGGACTTTGGATCGCGCCATTTTTGCTTTACGAAACAAGCCTGGTTGCAGTCAATCACCCGGAATGGCTTTTACGAAACAAAAACGGAAAACCTGTATGCTCAGGCGTAAATCCTGGTTGGAACGGACTCAAGCCATTATGCTGCCTCGATTTGAGTCAGGACGAAGTCCTTGCCTACCTCGATTCAATCATGGAAAGAGCCATCAACGTGTGGGGATTCCGCTATCTCAAACTTGACTTTATGTACGCCGGAATGATTTACGGCTCATTCAAAAATGGAGGAGCGGCTTTCGAATGGTACGAAAAGGCCATCAAGCTGCTGACGAAACGAAAATCTACCAAAGACGGAAAACCTGTCGCCTACCTTGGATGCGGCATCCCGATGGAACAGTCTTACAAGGACTTCCCTCTTTCCAGAATTGGTTGCGACACCTACGAGCATTGGGAAAACAAATTCCTAAAGATGATAAAATGGAACGGCCGAAACGAAGCCTACCTCAACCTCAAGGATACCTTGGGCCGCTCGCTATGGGACAAAACGATTTATGCAAACGACCCTGATGTAATTTTCATCCGAAACAAAAACTGCTCGCTTACTCGGAATGAAAAAATGCTTATCGCGCTCACAGACTCTATTTTTGCAAGCCAAATCATGTATTCTGATGATCCAAGCGACATAAGTTCCGTTGAAGAAATTGAACTTGCCAAGGAAATCAGTGCCGAATGCAAAAAATATGACCAGGAATTCAGCG
Organism: Treponemataceae bacterium; assembly: GCA_024697985.1. Classification (GTDB taxonomy): domain Bacteria; phylum Spirochaetota; class Spirochaetia; order Treponematales; family Treponemataceae; genus RGIG9060. The sequence continues at coordinate 6,381 of JAILRX010000099.1, forward strand.
TAAAAGAAACGGCCCCGGATTTTTACGAGATCAAATCGAAAGACGGAAAAATCAGCGGGACCATCAATTTAAAGAAAGGCGCAATCCATAAAATCGAGCTAAATTAAGCTCCAGGCGTGAACAGTATTCATGTCGCACGGTTCGTTAAGTTCGTGCTGACCAAGGACTCCGTACCAGCGGTGGCAGCCATGATCCGGTGCAAAGGCCAGGGCGGTACGATGCTTGCCCTTCCACTCCTTTTCGATTAGCTCTTTCAAGGCACAGTACTCATTCACATCCTGCCTGATCGCCCTCACTGCCAGAGGTCCCGTCGGCGTATTTCGGTGCATCCAGTAATCATAATCGGTGTTATAAAGCACAATTACGTCATACTCATCTGATTTTATCAATTCTGCGGCCTTGTCGTTGCATTCCTTGACTGTCTTGTAGATGAAGTAATCCATTTTTCGCTCAAGAAAAATCAGGCTGATGGAATCTCCCTCGGTTGAAACTATGGCAACTTTTTTGCCCTCCTCGATGAGCCGGTCAAAAATTGTCGTACATTTCAGGACGGGTTTTACATAGGCCTTGATGCCGTGTTTTTCAGGCATAAGTCCTGAGTACATCGAAGCAAAGCAAACCGGAGTTTTCGGAGGAAAAACCGAAAGCATCGGAAGAACAAAATCTGCAGTTTCATCGATTCGCGAAAAGTATTTTTGATAGTAGCGGCCGAAAATCCAGTAGGCGATGGCATCCGGATTGTACATCACGATGCGGTCGCAGGCAGCGGCAGAACCGGCGGCGTTAGATTCGTCCGTGGCGGTGGATTCGTCCGTGGAGCCCGCGCCGAACTTTGCCTTCGCCTCCGTAAGCACGCGCTCAATCGGGCAAGCCATATCCTCGCCAGGTTTTACTCCAACCAGGTTCAAAATCGTGGAAGCCACCTGATTGATGCAAGTCGAATTGAATCCTTCAAGACCGAATTTCTTTCCGCTTTTTGCTATATCATCTTTGTTAAAAACATTTTCCATAAGTTCACCTCAAAATCTTCTGTTCATCATTATTTTACAGTCATTACAGAACCGACAGTTGCAACTATCGAGCCCAAAATAACGATGATCTGAAATGGCAGCGTTCCGAACTTTCCGCAGATCGGACTTGCTCCAACCCTTTTTCGAGAACGTGCGTAGGCAATGATGATACCGATTCCGGTCAAAACCTGAATGATTCCGGCAAGTCGGGTAAAGCCGACAAAACTCTGGAATCCAAAAATCGCACTGCAAAGGGCCAGGATAAGACAAGGGCTGCTCGCCAAAAGCCAGGAAAGCTTGAGGTTGAGTTTTGTCTGCTCTGCGATTATGTCGCGCATGTTAAGCGTATTTGCCCAGAACGAAGTTGAAAGAGCCAGAAGGCTGAAAACGTAACCTACGATGCTGACCCATCCACCAAGATGTGCGCTCAAGTCAACGAGGGCTCCGTTCTTGGTGATTGCAGTTCCGGCTCCAAGGAGCGTCATGATGGTTACAAGTACGATAAGTCCGACGTTTACACCAGTTCCGGCCGCAATCGCAGCAGTAATTTTTTTCCTGTCACCGTCCACGCCCTTAACAACCTGAGGCACCGACATTACGGCCGAAAGCGAAAAGGCAACCGTACTGTAAAGAGCCATGATGTTGGAAGGTGCCCTGAAAGTAGCAGGCAGGGCGCTCTTTTCTGAAAGCAAGGTTGCGACAAACAAAAGGCCGATGACTCCGACCATCGCAAAAACTGAAATTTTTTCACAGATACCGACGATTTTCATTCCGAAGAAAACAACAAGACCGGCGACAACATAATAGGCAAGAGCGCCCGCCCAGGTCGGAAGGCCGAACCAGGATTCAAAAACCGCAGATGCTCCCATGATGAAGCTTGTTATGTTGCAAAGGACGCTGAATCCCAAAAAGGCAAACACTATCCAGGTGGCAACCTTCTTGAACTTGCCCGTAAAAAGCTCGTTTTCGAAGCACTTTACGAACTGTGCTCCTCCGTTATTAAGTGAAAGTTCTGCAATCATCAGATGCAAAACAAGATTTATCAAGTACGCAATTGCAAGAATCCAAATAAAATCCCACCAGGTGTTTCGTGATGCAAGATACGGTACTGCAAGAATACCCGATCCTACTCCGTGTCCAACGATAATGCTGGTTGCCTCCAAAAATGTAAGGCGCGACTCGCTTTTTATCTCGTTATTTTCCATTAAAATCTCCTTCTCTGTTTCTATCATTGATTTTAATTCTACTTCACTTCTCTTTTCAAGTAAGTTTTTTTTCAATATAATTTTTCGTATGACAACATACGAAGCATTAGAAACTCAAAAAGAAATTACCGCACAGTCGATAATCAAGAACCTGGAAAAACGAAATCTGCAGGGATTTTACTGCAAGACAAAAGAAGAGGCCCTCAAAAAGGCATTGGAATTGATACCGGAACAAAGCTCCATCGGATACGGCGGATCTGTAACGCTGGAACAGACGGGCATTTTGAACGCACTCAAAAACGGAAATTACAACGTCATTGAGCGCGAAAAATACAACACACCTGAACTCCAGAGAGAACTTGCCGGAAAAGTTGCCATGAGCGACTTTTTTCTGATGAGCACAAACGCAATGAGCCTTGACGGCGAGCTTGTAAACATTGATGGAAGGGGAAACCGTGTCTGCTATCTGATTTACGGACCACAGAACGTGATTGTGGTTGTAGGCTGGAACAAAATTGAAAGCGACCTTGAAAGCGCAATCAAAAGGGCACGAAACGTAGCCGCTCCACCTAACTGCATCAGGCTGAACAAAAACACTCCGTGCATAAAAAATGGACACTGCAACGACTGTTTTTCCCCTGACTGCATCTGCAGCCAGTTTGTTGTAACAAGACGAAGCAGCGTCCCTGGCAGAATAAAAGTTATTCTGGTTGGCGAAAACTTAGGTTACTAGAACTAATTCTAGAACTTGTAGTTGGCTCTTTCCAAAATGATTTCTTTTTTGGTCTTTACATTTTCCTGAAGGAATTTAAGAGCATCGTCATATTCATCAACATTGTCGATGCTCTTAACTGTAAAGTCATCACCGATTGTAGTAACTACCATCGTTCCAAGATAAACATACTGTGTATCATCAGACACGTCAAAAGTAAAATTAATCGGAAGGTACAAGCTCAACTTGTTGGATCCATGAATGTAATAGGTGAAAGGAACTGTGAAGTCCAATTCGTCACCATCTCGTTTTTTAGGTTTTTCAATTGTAGCATAGAAAAATTCATCACTAGAATAGATATAAGTCTGATAGTTTACCCTGTACAAGTCATTGTTAGCCATTTTTTCTTCAAGAACATCTCGAGTCTTGAAGTAGAATTCCATGTCTTCAGTAGGTTCAACAACAATTCGACCGACAACTACGATATCCTTTCTAGCAGGTCTTTCATATTTAGGATGAAGAATTTCAAGGTTATCATTTCTGTTAAGATATGAGATTTCTTTCTCATCTTTTTTTTCTTTTGCAAAAGCAATTCCAAAAGCCATGCTCAGCACAAGAATCAACGAAAGAATACGTTTAATTGAATTTATTTTTTTCATTTGATAGCCTCCAATTCATCAAGGATTACCTGTTCCCAGGCTGTTCCTTCAAGTTTTTTAGACAATGCCTTAAGACAGTTTTTACGAGCCTGCTCTTCATTTACCAAAGAAATAACAGGGAACGTTTTTTCTCCTTTCGCACTTGAAGCCTGCGCACTTAAAGTTCCGTAATAATAAAGGCCTGGTTTTGTAGGAACAGCAAAATCATAAATTGTGCCGTTCAATGGTCCATAAACGTTATAGTAATAAACATACTGTCCAGTACTAACTGTATAATACATATAAACAAGATTATATCTTGAACCAGGAGCTACAGGTTTCAAATAAAACGTTGGTATACTAAAAGCACTACTCCATGCCAATTTTGCTTGCTGATAGTCAGCCGGATATTCAGGATCCATCTGAGAAAAAACAAGATTTGTTGCTTCTACAATTGAACCATAAATCAAAACTGAGTTTTCTGGAGTACCCCAGTCTTCAAAGTTATTCTCATCAGCAGGTGTCGAAAGACAGCCTGTAAAAGCAATCGCAATCATCAAGATTGCTGATGCAACTAACAAATTTTTTTTCATTTTTATATTCTCCATTTTTTAAAAGCCAATCATTGCTGAAATTTTAAGACCATGCTTTATGTAAGTTACTTCCGGTCCAACCAAGTCAATATCGTACGAAATTGAAATACCCGGTACACATGTATCAAGATCAATCTGAACCTGAACTCCCGCATCAAGTATGCCGCCTACTAAAAAATCCCATCCGCCAAAAGAATTT